>CADCRD010000140.1 GCA_902803725.1 uncultured Eubacteriales bacterium | reverse complement strand
ATGGCTAAGTGATTATACGAATGTAACAGCAGATATAGATGAATTCTGCGATAAGATGATAATGTCCGGATCAAATCTGGAAACAGTCGAAAAGATGCCCGCTGAGATGAAAGGCGTAGTTGTAGGCAGAGTGACACAGTTAAGTCCGCATCCGAAATCGGATCATCTTTCAGTCTGCAGCGTAGACATCGGAAAAGAAAAGCTGCTTCAGATAGTCTGCGGAGCTCCGAACATTGCACAGGGAATGCTGGTGCCAGTTGCGCCGGCAGGAGCTCATATACCGGGTCCGATCCACGGCCAGCAGCCTGTCCCCGGCGGCATAGATATCCGGACAGGAGAACTCAAGGGCGAATTATCGGAAGGCATGATATGCTCGTGCGGAGAACTCGGATACGATGATAAAGTTGTTCCGGTAGCTCATAAGGACGGCATCTGGCCGCTTCCTGAAGATCTGGGCCTCGAACCGGGAATGGATTTTGCCGATGCAATGGATCTTGAAGACTACGTAGTGGATTTTGAGATAACTCCAAACAGACCTGACTGTCTGTGCATGACAGGTATGGCCAGAGAAAGTGCAGCCACTTTCAGGGATAAAGTGGAATTCCCGAGCACAGAAACAAAGTGTGAAGCGGGCGGACATGCAGCAGACTACATCCGTGTAAATATCGCTAAACCGGATCTTTGCGCAAGATATTATGCAAGGGTCGCTACTGATATTAAGATAGAACAGAGTCCGTGGTGGATGCAGAAGCGACTGATGCATGCCGGCATGAGACCTATAAACAACATCGTCGATATCACGAACTTTGTAATGCTGGAATATGGCCAGCCGCTGCATGCTTTCGATATCAGAACAGTCAAGGGCGGCACGATCAATGTCGACACAGCTGAGCCCGGTTCAAAGTTCACTACGCTGGATGAAAAAGAAAGGCTTATGCCTGAAAACGTCCTCATGATCTGCGACGCCGAAGAACCGATCGGCATAGCCGGTATCATGGGAGGACTGGACTCTGAGATAACTGAGGACACAACGACCATACTCATCGAAGGAGCGAATTTCAACGGTGACAACATCAGACTGTCTTCAAAGGCTCTCGGACTCAGAACAGAAGCCAGCAGCAGATTTGAAAAGGGCATAGATCCGAATCTTGCACAGGATGCCGTCGACAGAGTATGCAATCTGATCGAACAGCTGGGCTGCGGAAAAGTCGTCAGCAAGGCAGTGGACAACTATCCTTCAAGACTCGATCCGTGGTCGGTCGATATCCGTGTTTCAAGGATATGTCACGTGATCGGCGAAGATATCTCCAAAGAAAAAATGAAAGAGATCTTTGCTGATCTGGATATTGAGGTAGAAGATGTCTCGGATGATGTTCTCAGAGTAACTCCGCCTACTATCAGACTTGATCTTGTATCTGAAATAGATTTTGTTGAAGAAGTGGCCCGTATATACGGATATGATAATCTGCCGATGACTCTGCCGAAGGGCAGTGCATGCGCAGGTGAGCCCAGAGCGGAGACAGTGAAAAATGCCGCCAGAGCTTATATGGTAGCCATGGGTGCAAACGAGATCCAGACATATTCATTCGTCAGCCCGCAGGATGCTGACCGCGTCAGACTTCCTGAAGATGCATGGGAGAGGAATGCAGTTGAAATTCTCAATCCTCTGGGCGAAGAAAACTCGGTCATGAGAACGATCCTCACACCCAGTATGCTTGAGGTACTGGGCAGAAATTATGCCCGCAGCCTTGACAGCGTGCGTGCATTCGAGATCGGAACGGTCTTTGAAAAAAATATGTTCGAACCGGATGCACTGCCGGAAGAAACGGATAATATGTGTATCGGCATATATGGTGAAGGAAATGACTTTTTCATGCTGAAGGGCATCGTGTGTGAGCTTATGGTGAAAATGGGAATTGAAAATGTCAGATTCGAGACGGAGACAGAGCATCCGACATATCATCCGGGCAGATGTGCCAGGATCGTGACCGGCGGCAGCGATGAACCGATAGAACTGGGGATCATGGGCGAAATTCATCCTGATGTAACTGATGTGTATGGAATAGGAACAAGGGTATGCATCTGCGAATTGTTCTTTAACAAGATCACAGATATGGCAAGAACAGAAACAAGATATATCCCTCTCCCGAAATATCCTGCCGTCACAAGAGATATCGCTGTTGTAGTAGATGAAGAAGTGCATGTGGGTGATATGCAGGAAGCCATCATGAAATCAGCTGATGAACTGCTGGAAGATGTACAGCTCTTTGATATATACAGAGGAGAACAGGTTGAAAAGGGCAAGAAATCGCTCGCTTTCAATATGACATACCGCAGCGCTGAAAAGACGCTGACAGATGATGAAGTCGATGCTGTTCACGAAAAGGTATTATTAGGACTTAAGAGCAGATTTGATGCTGTTCTGAGGGAAATGTAGCCCGGGAGGACTGTTATGAACAATAAAGTTACTGTCAATATCTATGGTAAGGAATTTACCGTCAGCGGCGACAAGCCGGCTGAACAGATAATGAGAATAGCTACCCATGTCGATCTGAGAATGAAGCAGATCGGCGGAGAGGATTACAAAGGCGCACTTTCATCGCTGGCCATTCTGACGGCAATGAATATCAGCGAGGAATACTTTGATCTTGTTTTCAGGATCGATGAGATGAAAGAAAAAAGCGCGAAACTCGAGGCCGACGGACAGCATTATGAACAGATGTGGGACGAAGCCAAAAAGAGTTTTCTGGTATACAAAGAAGACTCACAGGCTGAGATACAGGCCTTAAATGAACAAAAGGAAGAACTCAGGAAAAAGCTGAACGACAAAGACCGCGAGATCGAAGAGATACTAAAAAACCAGAAACTGGCAGAAGCAGATGCGAGAAGAGAAGGTGAAGAGGCCGCCAACGCAGCTACTCAGCAGTACAAGGATATGGAGAACAATTTCTTCGACCTTCAGATGGAGAACATCCAGCTGAAGAGCGAGCTGGAAAAGATGAAGAGTCAGCGTAAATGGGAGCACGATGACAGACAGGACTTCTAAAATACTGGAATATGATAAAATAATAGAAATATTAAAAGGTTACGCATGTTCGGAGATGGCAAGGAATGTCATCTCCGAAATGACACCTTTTGATGACGTGCGCATATGCATGGATGCTTTGGCTGAAACAAATGAAGCTGTAACTTTGATAGTCCATAAGGGAGAACTCCCTTTGGGCAATTTTTATGATATAGCAAATGATGTCAGCTTTGCGGCGAAGGGCGGATGTCTTTCGATGCGTCAGCTGCTGCATGTGATGTACGATCTGAATACCGCGCAAAGAGTGATCAGTTTTCTGAAGGGAGATCTGCCGCCGCTTCCGATACATGATGCGATATGTGAGGTGATGGAAACCTTCCCGCGTCTGTCAGAAGATATCGACAGGTGCATCGATTCAGAAAGTGAGATGAATGATAACGCTTCAGCAGAGCTGAGAAAGATCCGGTCTGACATTTCAAGACAGAATGATCAGATCAAGGATCGCATGAACCGCATCATCAATGCTCCGAACAACAGGACGATTCTTCAGGATCAGGTCGTGACAGTCAGAGACGGACGATATGTAGTACCGGTCAAGACAGAGCACAGATCTGCGGTCCCGGGAATAGTGCATGATCAGAGCAGCAGCGGTGCAACGCTGTTCATTGAGCCTCAGGCGATCGTTGAAGCGAACAATAAATTGCGTGAGCTTGAGATCGCCGAAAGGGCAGAAATAGAGAGGATACTGCAGGAACTGTCGGACAGGGTCGGCGAGCATGCTGAAGTTCTGAAAAACAATCAGAATCTTCTGGTCCAGCTGGATCTGATCACTGCAAAGGGCAGAATGGCTCAGGCAATGCACGCTGAATATCCCGAAATAAGTGAGGAAGGTATCATCAGTCTTAAAGGGGCAAGACATCCGCTGATAGATGAGGATAAGGCTGTTCCAATAAATGTATCAGTCGGTGACGGATACAGCGTTCTGGTGATCACAGGTCCGAATACAGGCGGAAAGACCGTAACGCTGAAGACCGTCGGTCTGCTCTCGATGATGGCGCAGAGCGGTTTATTCATACCTGCTCATGCAGGCAGCAAGGTGACGGTGCTTTCGGATCTTTTTGCTGACATAGGTGATGAGCAGAGTATCGAGCAGAGTTTGTCGACATTTTCATCTCACATGAACAATATAGTGGATATAGTTGAAAATGCCGGTCCCGGCAAGCTGATACTTCTGGACGAACTCGGGGCAGGCACAGACCCTACCGAAGGTGCAGCTCTTGCAATATCGATCATCGAAGAACTGATGAGCAGGGGCGCCATGGTCATGGCAACGACTCACTATACCGAACTGAAAAAGTATGCGCTTTCAAGGAACGGCGTTGAGAACGGTTCGATGCAGTTTGATGTCGAGACACTGAGCCCGACATACAAACTGATGCTGGGCATCCCGGGAAAATCCAATGCGTTTGAGATATCGAAAAAACTAGGTCTTTCCGGAGAGATCATAGACAGGGCAAAGGGCCTGCTGGAAGGCAAAGATCTGGAATTCGAGGACGTGCTGTCATCGATCGAAGCTGACCGCAAGGCAGCAGAGGCGGAGCGTGATGAGGCTATCATGCTGAATATCGAGATGAAGCGCCGGCAGGAAGAGCTGGAAAAGAAAGCTGCCCGTTTTGAAAAGCAGAAAGAAAGAATGCTCGAGCAAGCCAGAGAAGAGGCCAGAGGAATAATCGAAGATGCGCGCCTGGTCTCTGAAGATGTCAAACAGGAGCTGAAGGAACTGGCAAAGATCGAAAGTCTTGGAGAGCGAAACAGAAAATTCGATGAAAACCGCAAGCGGATCAAGGATGCTGCAGGAAGATATAAAGAGATATTCATAGTTGAGACAAATGATAATCCTGTTGATATCAGAGATGTCAAAGTCGGCGACAGGGTAAAGGTCATGACTCTCGGACAGAACGGTGAGATACTTTCGCTGCCGGATGACAAGGGAGAGATGATGGTGCAGGTCGGCATGATGAAGATACGTGCCGCGGCAGATGACCTGAAACTGATAAATGATGGCAGAAAAAAGAAAAAGCCCGCATCAAAGGCAACTTACGGCAATCTTGCAAAGTCAAAGGCTCAGACCGTTAAGACCAGCATCGATGTGCGCGGGCAGAGTCTCGATGAAGCAAGAGCTAACGTTGCTAAATATATTGACGATGCCTGTCTGGCTAAGGTGCCGGAGGTGACTATCATTCACGGCAAAGGACAGGGGGTCCTCAGCAAAGGGCTCCGGGCAGGATTCAAAAAGGACAAGAGGATAGCTGAGTTTGCTCCGGGCAGTCTGTATGAGGGCGGCGACGGGGTGACCGTTATCAAATTCAAATAAGGCTTTATACGTTAATACTAATCTCAGATAAGTGATGATCAAGTAAAAAAGAACGATATGTACATAATCAGTGCGTGCCTCGCGGGAGAAAACTGCAAATATAACGGCGGCAACAATTATAATGAGTCAGTTTGTCAGTTTACAAAAAAGCACAATTGTATTATGATATGCCCCGAAACAGATGGCGGGCTGGATACACCCAGACCGCCGGCAGAACAGATACGATCCGAAGAAAGATGTGCACGGAAAATCAAGGTTATCAATAAAGAAGGGCGTGATGTGACTGAAGAGTTTTACAGAGGGGCAGAGATCTCTCTCAGGAAAGCTGAAGAACTTGCGGGTGAACTGGGAGAGCCGGTCGAAGGAGCCATTTTAAAGGCAAACAGTCCATCATGCGGAGCGGGAACTGTATATGATGGCACCTTTTCCGGAAAACTCATAAAAGGAGACGGGATATTTGCCGGGATGCTGAAGGAACGCGGGATCCCTGTTGAAACGAGATGAATCAAAGAGACAGACAATATTTGAAAGAAGGAGAAACATTGATGATCGATTACAAACAAAAAACAGCAGAGCTGATACTGGAAAAGTCACCCTCGCTTGCAGGTGAGCTTTCAGTCACGGATATAGCACAGGCAATCGAGGTGCCGTCGGACAAAAAGATGGGCGACTATGCTTTCCCGTGTTTCAGACTGGCAAAAGTACTGAGAAAGGCCCCGCCTCTGATCGCGCAGGATATCGCTGCTGCTATTGCGGATGATCCGATGTTCGAAAAGGTCGAGCAGGTGAATGCTTACGTCAATATGTTCATCTCAAAGACTGCTTTCTTAGAGGAGATGCTGAAGGTCTCAGTCGCAGCCGGAGAGGAATTCGGCCGCAGCAATACAGGCGGAGGAAAACCTGTCATCGTCGAGTATTCTTCGCCCAACATTGCAAAACCGTTTCATATCGGTCATCTTCGCAGCACGGGAATAGGCAATGCGATATACAGGATCTATGATGCGATGGGATACGATGTGATCCGCATCAACCATCTCGGTGACTATGGCACACAGTTCGGCAAGATGATAGTCGCTTACAGAAAATGGGGCAATGAAGAGGATGTCAGAAGATCACCGATCAAGACACTGCTCGATTACTACACTAAATTTCATGTCGAAGCAGAAAAAGATCCCGATCTCGAACAGGAAGCAAGAGATACATTTGCACGTCTCGAGCACGGAGAACCGGAGGAGCTTGAACTGTGGAAGTGGTTCCGCGAAGAATCCCTGAAGGAATTTACCGAAGTATATGACATGCTGGGTATCGAATTCGATTCGTATGCCGGCGAGAGTTTTTATTCTGACAAGATGCCCAGAGTCCTGGAAGAACTGAAGGAAAAAGATCTGCTCAAGGTTTCGCAGGGCGCTCAGGTTGTCGATCTTGAGGATAAGGGACTGGGTACGGCCCTTATAACAAAATCAGACGGCAGCACACTGTACATCACGCGTGATATTGCCGCTGCGATCTACAGAAAAGAACATTATGATTTTTACAAAAATATATATGTTGTTGCAAGCCAGCAGGATCTGCACTTTGCGCAGTGGATCGAGATAGTCGAGATGCTGGGATATGACTGGGCAAGAGATTGCGTCCATGTTCCGTTCGGAATGGTCAGCCTTGAAGAGGGTACTATGTCTACACGCGAAGGCCGCGTAGTCTTCCTGAAGGATGTGCTGGAAAAGGCAATCGAGAAAACAAAAGAGATCATGCTGGAAAAGAACGTTACGACAGATAATGTCGATGAGACGGCGGCTATGGTCGGGATCGGAGCTGTCCTGTTCCAGGAACTTTCAAATAACAGGATCAAGGATTACGTTTTCAAATGGGATCGTGTTCTGAACTTTGACGGGGAAACAGGTCCGTACGTACAGTACACATATGCGAGATCAGCCAGTGTGCTGAGAAAGGCCGGTGAAGAAGCAGTGAAGAAGGCGAAAGACCTGGCTGTTTCAGGATGTCTTGAACTGTCATATATCAGCGGCGAATCGGCTTATGATCTTGCGAAGCTTGTGCATAGATTCCCGGAGGTCGTTATTGAGGCAGGCGAAAAATACGAGCCCTCGATCGTAACGCGTCACATTGTCAGCATTGCTCAGGCTTTCAACAAGTTCTATCACGACGAGCAGATCCTGACTGAAAACGAAGATGAGAAGACAGCCAAACTGGCGCTCGTGATCAGCGCAGGTCAGACGATAAAGAACGGACTGGGAATGCTGGGCATCAAGGCACCGGAGAGAATGTAATGAGATACGAAGGAATGATATACAGACCGCCGAGCGAAGCCTACAGCTATCTGCTGCAGGTCACGGTGGGATGTTCCCATAACAAATGCACGTTCTGCAGCATGTACAAAGACAAGAATTTTCATATCCGCCAGATGGACGAGATCTTTGAGGACATAGAGCTGGCAAGAAAATATTACCCTCACGTCAGGAAGATCTTTCTGTGTGACGGAGATGCGCTGTGCCTTTCGACTGACAAACTGCTGGCGATACTGGGAAAGATCTCAGAGACTTTTCCTGAGTGTGAAAGGGTCGGGGTATATGGTTCGGCGAGAGATGTGAACCGCAAGACGGACGAAGAGCTGCGTCAGCTCAAGGCTGCAGGAATGGATATCGTATATCTTGGAGCGGAATCCGGCAGCGAGAAGGTTTTAAAGGCGATATGCAAAGGGGCGACGCGTGAAGAACTGATCAGTGCGGTAAGAAGAATCGAAAATAATGGCATCATGGCTTCGGTGACATTCATATCCGGTCTGGGAGGACGTGAGCTGTGGGAAGAGCATGCGGCTGAGACAGGGAAGATGCTCAGCGAGATGCAGCCGACGTATGCCAGCCTGCTGACTCTGATGCTGGAACCGGGAGCGCCGATGAGAGAAGATGTTTTGTCCGGACGCTTTGAGTTGCTGACTCCGGAGGAGGTCATGGGTGAGGCTCTGCTGCTGATGGAAAATACGAATGTTGAAAAGAAATGTATTTTCCGAAGCAACCATGCATCTAATTATCTGGCGCTGGCTGGTGATCTGCCTCGCGACAAAGAGGCGATGATGGCTCAGATCAGACGTGCTATGGATGATGCCGGAATGCTGAGATCAGAATTTTCACGCAGGTTATAAGCTGATCGCATCAGATCATAATCGATATATTTAAAAACGGTAATAATATGGATAGATTAAGAGATTATTTCACCGGCAGGCTGGATGACATGCTGTTCGTGGAGCTGTCGGAAGATTTTATAGAAAAGGCAGGAGCAGGTACATATCTTAAGGATGTTCCCGTTCCTGTGCATAAAGATGATATCAGAGGATTTGCTTCGGGAGGGATCAGGACTGCAAAGCTGGGAGAGCGCATGGTCGAGGTCATCGGATGCGATCCTGAATTCAGGTATTGCGAAAACTATATAGCCTTTTTAAGGCATGCCTTTGATGATAAGCTGATAAATGTGATCATGGGCAAAGCTGCCCGGGAAGCTGAAAAAGGTGATCCAAAGTCTGCATGCGTACAGTACAGAGCTGCTCTGGCTCTCGAGCCGGAGAACGCAGGGGCGATGTTCGGTTATGCCCGTACATGTCAGGATATCTACATCGAAAGTGAAGATGATGAGGAGATAGGCAGGTTCAAGGCAGAAAGTCTGTCGGGATTTGAAGAGATGACGATAAAGCATCCTGATATTCCTGAAGGGCATTACTATCTTGGATATGCTTATGTGAATATGGGCCTTTATCTCAAGGCGCAGATCGCCTGGCAGGAATTCATCAGACTCCGTATGGAGCAGGTCAGATCAGGGGCCGGTAATCAGCCGGATAGCAGCGATCAGGAAAATGATGGGAATTTCAGAATACCGGATGATGTGACAGAGATCAGAAGCAGACTGGATCAGCTCGAAGAGCCGGTAAAAATCGAAGAAGGCTGCAATCATATTATCGCCGGAAGGTATGATCAGGGCATTGAAGTGCTGGAAAAGTTTGCGGACGGTCCTCACAGCAATTGGTGGCCGATGCATTATTATCTTGGTACTGCATATCGTGAAACAGGAAGACTGGGTGAGGCAGCTCAGAGTTTCAGAGCAGTATTGCAGCTGAATGCTTCACATATTGACAGCATGCAGGAACTGGTCGAGATATATGGCCTTTTGGGTGAGACAGAACTGGAGCAGAAGTACCGTAATAAAATGATGCTTGTCAGAGAGATGCAATGAGCTTCTGAAATAGAAACAAAAAAATCATTGACAAGTGGCCGGATCATATGTATAATTTATTCTGTTGCTGACAAAGGCAGCATTAAAATGCGCCTCGATAGCTCAATGGTAGAGCAATCGGCTGTTAACCGATAGGTTGTAGGTTCGAGCCCTACTCGGGGCGCCATTTTT
>CADCRD010000139.1 GCA_902803725.1 uncultured Eubacteriales bacterium | reverse complement strand
GTGACTTTGAATACGTCTGAACTATGACCAGGTTGTCGTATTCGTCTAACAGCGGAACGCTGCTCTCTGCTCCAAAGTCCACATAAGCCTCATCTATAACTACAAGATTTTCTTTATTCGCCTCAAGTATTCCTCTGATATCTTCTCTTGAAAGTGCAATACCTGTCGGTGCGTTCGGATTTGCTATGATTATCGTTCCGTCAAGGCCTTTGTAATCATCAGGATCGATCCTCAGATCATCCGTCAGCGGGACCGCCTCGCATTCGCACATGAAGGTTTTTGCGAATACAGGATAAAATCCGTAACTGATCGCCGGATAATATATCTTCCTGCCAAAAGCCATATAGATAAAAGCGAGAATTTCATCCGACCCGTTTCCGACGGCGACCTGACTGGTTTCCACACCATAAAATTCCGCTATGGCACTGATCAGTTCAGCAGCCTGAGGATCCGGATATCGCACCAGCTTTCTTATCCCATCGCTGTCTAAAATACTGTTCACCTCCGGTGAAGGCGGATATGGATTTTCATTCGTATTCAGTTTTATCAGACCCTCCACCTTTGGCTGTTCGCCCGGTGTGTATGGCTCCATGTCTTTGTATTGTTCCTTCAGAAATCTGCTCATGCATTATCCCCTCTTACGATCTCACGCAGTTTTTCCGTCATCTGCGTGATCTCTTTGTTCTTGAATTTAAAACTCGCCTTGTTCGCGATGAGGCGCGCGCTGATATCCTTGAACGCCTCGACGATCTCAAGATCGTTTTCCTTTATAGTGGTGCCTGTCTCAACGATATCGACGATCACATCGGTCAGTCCGAGTATCGGCCCCAGTTCAATGCTGCCATTCAGCTTGATGATCTCGATATCACGATTTTCTTCCATGAAATGTTTTTTCGCGACGTTAACATATTTCGTTGCCACGCGCAGTGTCTTTTCCTGATCGTATTCAAACCCGACAGGGCCGGCCACGCACATGCGGCACTTGCCGATACCAAGATCCAGAAGCTCGTAAATGTCCGGTTCATTTTCCATCAGAATATCCTTGCCGACTATTCCAATGTCGGCTGCGGCATGCTCGACATAAACAGCTACATCACTGGGCTTTACCAGCAGATACCGCATACCTGCATCAGGACTCTCCACGATCAGCTTGCGGTCATTGTCCGCGTAATCCGGGCACTCATATCCCGCTGCAGTCATCATGTTATATACTTTGTCTCCCAGTCTTCCTTTAGGAAGGGCTATGCTCAGCATTACGCCTCCTCCTTTCCTGTCTTTCTGTCAGCATTTATAGCAGAAAAGTCTCCTGACAGTGTTTCGCATACGACATATTTCTCTTTGTATTTTAACCCTTCAGGCTCACAGATATCCGCTCTGACCGAATATCCCTGCTTTCTCAGTCCTGCCACCGCCTGCGCCACCTGATACGGTTTCATACCTTCTTCATAAATCAGCAAGACATCAACATCAAATTCCTGCTTTTCTCTTTCCAGCCTGCCAAGCTCATCCAGATACAGTGCAAATCCAACAGCACCGACATGCCTGCCGAATATCTTCATGGCTCTGTCATACTGCCCTCCGGAAAGCACATTTGAAGAGACTCCCTTAATGAAACCGCGGAAGATTATCCCATTGTAGTAATCTATATCATTGACGATAGACAGATCCAGCTGTATCCTGCGTCCCTCATCCATTTCATTCATCGCCTTTAACACATCACGCAGCTGATCCAGCGCGTCAGCCATCGGTGTATTCACGACCAGCTTTCTTGCCCTTTTTATCGTATCATCCACATCTCCGTAAAGTCCCGGGATCTGAGCCAGCACTTCTATCTGCTCCTCTCTGAGACCGCACTGTTTCCCTATCTTTCTGATGCCGTCAGTGTTCTTTTGTCTGATGAGAGCCAGCATATGCACATAGTTATCATATGAAAGGTTCATACTCCCGAGCAGCTCAGTGACAAATTCCATATTAGAGATCTCGAGGATATACTCATCATCGATCTCCGCCAGTGTCCTTGCCGCCAGTGACAGCACCTCTGTAAGACCGTAATCATCCACATTTCCTATGAACTCCAGGCCCATCTGGGATACTTCGCGGAAATTGTTGCTTTCTTTATCTTCTCTGTAAACATTTTCTATGTAATAGAACTTCTCTCCGTTCTCTTTCGTTGCACGGCTGTTCTTTATGATCGACAGCGTAACATCCGGTTTCATGGCCAGCAATCTGCCGTCCAGGTCCGTGAATGTTATTACCTTGTCGCCCTTAAGAAAATCCGCATTGGCAGCATAAAGAGAATACTCCTCAAATCTGCCCATACGGAATTTCTTGTATCCGTATTTCTGATAAATGCCTCTCAGCCTTAAAGTTGCCTCTTCAGCTGCCTTAAGCTTTATTTCTCCGGTATCCAATGATCTCTCCTTTGCTTTATCACGTTATTACGTTAAAGTGATATCGTGCTGTATCATTATAGCATATGACATGATTTTGTCAAACACCAATTTCCTTTGGACCTTTTTTTCCGTCCTCATCTTTTTCCGTGTCGATCGTGCCTTCCAGATCCTTCAGACTGCTGTAAGTGATATATTTTATTACTGACCCCAGGACTGCCACCGCTATCAGAGCGATGATGCCTGCCATTGTCCATACATTCATGGCTGTTCCCCTCTGTTTCTTAATGTTTGCGCAGCGCTTTCTTTTGCCTGTACCAGCGCATCACACGAAGGTCAGATCTGATAAGCCAGCCGAAAACAGCTGCAAGGGCCGTTGCCGCCATAAGGAGAAGTATCCCTTCGGTGCTGGGTCCTTCCCTGACCGGAGTCGGTTCATCAGCTGCCATTGCCACATCAGTATCCTTTTCCCTCTCCTTTGGGGTGATCTGTGCGGTGAGCTTTTTTAGCCTCTCTTTTTCGGCCTTTTCCTTTGCTTTTTTCGCCGCAGCCCTTTGCTTTGCCAGGGCATCATAGTTATTGTCATCTGTATCTATATCTTCTCCGTAATCATCATCAGACGGATCCTCTGAAGAACTGCTGCTCTTCGTTTTTTCAGCCTCATGCACGAGATGTATTCTTGTCTGTATATAAGCTTCGGCCTTGCCGCCCTCCTGAGGGCTGAGACCAAGAGCGACCGTCAGGCTCACGCTTCCGGCCGAAAGGCTCAGATGCCTGAGTACATTGAGATCAGACACAGAGACGACATAGATGTTGTTCAGCAGAGTATTAGTCTCCATGTTGCGGAACTGCGCTTTTGCCTTTTTTATTATATATGCCTGAAGATCATTTTTCTTAAGGCGCTTTGCCATTTCCACCGTAGTCAGTTTGACATCTCTGACCGTGGCCGCAGTCTTCGCTGTCCACTCACCGGCCCCCTTATTGTTCCAGGAGATCAGTCCGCAAACCGGGTCCGACTGATGCAGCGGATCTGCACATATGTTTGTTGAACGGTCTTCCCTGTCTGAAGCGGGTATCTCCGGGGAAACTTCAGCAGATTCTGTGCCCTGCGTTTCCTCCTGTGTGCCGGCAGCACCAGATGGCTGAGTGTTCACACTGTGCGTCGGTGCTATCGGGGCATACTTATGAGGTTCCAATGTAACAGAAGCTTCTGCCATAGCGCTGCCAAGCACAATGCCAAAAGCCAGCACAAACACCATTATCAAAACCGGCAACTTACTTTTCTTCATTTTTATCTCCCGATTTATCTTCGGCCTCTTTGCCCATCCCCAGTTTCTTTGCATATTTCTGATGCAGAGGAACGATCTCGTCGTTATCCAGAACCAGTTCATCTCCCATCACATACGAGATGTGTTCTTTGTTGACCAGAAATGATCTGTGTGTCCGGACAAAGCCCTTGCCGTAAAGCTGATTCTCAAGCTTTTGCATGGTCGAATAAAATTCGAAAACTTCTTCATTATAGTGGATCTCAACGATCTTTTGTACCACTTCAAAGTACAGGATATCATCCACTGCTATATTTTTTATTTCCCCTGCGCAGGCGAATGTCAGCACGTCTCTTTTGCGCTTTTTTGCATGCTCCAGCGCATCCGCGATTGTCTCTGCAAACTTTCTGACCCCGAGTGAGTCCTTTATCAGATAGTTCGCCGGCCTTACTTCGAATGAATCGAACACAGACTCCCTGTCGTTCGTAAGGAATATCACTTCACCCGAATATCCGACACTGCGGAGCCTTTTTATGGCTTCGATGCCGTTCATCTTATCGCCGAAACCGACCTCAGTGATTATGACATCTGCTTCATCAGGCTCGTCCGAAAGTTCGAACAGCAGCCGTTCACAGCTGTCAAGAGTCTGCACCTCAATGGCGCCGGCTGAAAGTATATTGTTCTTTTTGAGGATGCTGCTCATGCTCTCAGCATCCTTCGAATTTTTATCACATATTATTATGCGCATTTTCCTCCTCCGGAAATTCAGTTAGATCAGTTGATATCGTTTCTGGCCAGTATCTGAGCCGGCACCTGCCTCAGCGTTCTTGCTACAGGCAGCAGTCCGAATATTATATTGAACAGGAACATCATCGCAAATCCTGCCAGCATAACAGCCGGTGTCAGCATATATTCTCCTGCGATAGTTTCGTTGCCCGTCAGCCTGCTTATTACATAGCAGGCAAATGCATAACCCGGGATCCCCGCAAGCACAGTTATCGCAATGATCTCGCCCACGAACATTCTGTAAATATCCGTCTTTTTCACACCTATGGCTCTGTAAACACCCACTTCCTTTATCCTCGAGAGG
Organism: uncultured Eubacteriales bacterium; assembly: GCA_902803725.1. Taxonomy (GTDB): domain Bacteria; phylum Bacillota; class Clostridia; order Peptostreptococcales; family Anaerovoracaceae; genus UBA3738. The sequence continues at coordinate 1,010 of CADCRD010000139.1, read as the reverse complement.
AATGAAGCTCTCATGATAAGGAATATCTCGATCAGCGATATCACCAGTATGATCAGTGCTGTGATGACTGAGCTGCGGGTGCTGTTTCTCTTAGATTTTACATATTTGTTCTTTGCCTGCTGATATGGGTCTTCGACCTTGAGATCTTCCATGGACAGTTCTTCTTTGATAGCCGCCTTGCTGGGCCCATAAGCAACAAAGCCTTTTTTGTTTTCAATTACACTGTATCTGAATGTATTGCTGTTCACCAGCATCAGAGTCTGGTAGTCTTCATCGCCTTCATGATAATATCCGACAACTTTCAGCTTGTGTCCATTGACCTTGCGGCTGATCTTTTTTCCGACCTTCATGGTATCCTTGTTCATATCGCTTACAACGACTTCATAATCTTTTTTCGGTTTAACGCCGCCGGAAAAATTATAGTCATTGCAGTCGGCCAGAACCGCACCGTCAGCATCTTCATTCTCACCGGATTCATCATCGACATAGATGTCTGATTCGCTGTCATCCGCCATGTCCCCTTCATTCATCATTTCAGCCTGATCCGAGCTCATACTCTTTGCGACTATATTCAGGAACAAGGTGGGATCTGTATAGATACACGGGCTCTTTTTGTCCGTGATACCGACAATGATAAAATCGTTTGCCGCATCAAGTTCAACATTCTTGCCCAAAAACATCGTGACTTTATTAAAGCCTGCCTGTTTGGCCGTTCCGTCCTTTTGCATCCTCTTCAGCACCAGCTCATCTACGACTATCTCCTTTTTGTTTTCAGGCATGCGTCCGTATTTGAGGGCGCTCTTTTTTATATTCGATATATCAGTCAGAGAACCGGACAGCACACCTTTAGACCCCTGCGTCTGCAGATACTCATCATATGGCATGCCGAGATTGATCTTCGAATCGCCCGGTATTATATACTTGATGCTGTCCAGATCCTCATACGCCTTCAGCTCGTCAGCCTTCAGCTTGGCGCCGGACACCCTGACGTAGTCCTTGTTCACTTTTAT
>CADCRD010000138.1 GCA_902803725.1 uncultured Eubacteriales bacterium | reverse complement strand
GCTGAAGTGTCGGAGTTGCCTGTTCGCCAGGTCTTGTGATCAATGATCTTGCTCTTGCTGCCATAGTATGTATCTATATAAGCGATCAGATTATCGACCGCCTCCAGCTGAACTTCCGGATAAGCTTCTCCTGAGCTGCCCTCATGTATCATTTCGATCCCGACCGAGTAAGAATTCATTCCATAATCCGGATATTCCGAACCTATTGGATCGGTGCCGTTCTTATCGTCCCTTGATTCATCATTTACATCAAATTCCTCGTTATGCCCTGCATTTCCGAATCCGGCATGATGGGCTATCTTGTCCATCGGCACGCACTGCACGACCGTTCCATCCTTGTTTACCACGAAATGAGCAGCCACCTTTTTGCCCTGATTCAGCCAGCCGGAAATGACGCTGTCTGCATCACCGCCGCCCTCAGTATCGTGAAGAACGATATATTTCTGATATTTCTTTCCCTTGTCGCCATGAACAAAATCATCTTTAAAATCTTTTCTTAATGACATTTTTTCTTCAAGAGCGGACAGATCCTTTTTTAATTTTTTCTCTTCCTTTTCTCTGCGGGCCTTTTCTGCTGATGCCTTTTCTTTTTTTGTTTTATCTGCTATCTTCTCAAACGCCAAGTCAGCTTCTGAGATCATATTACCGGCCATCTTCGGTTCCATAATGTTCATTGCTATCAGACCACTGGCTGCCGCAACTATACCCGCACAAAGAAAGATTATTATCAGTTTTGTTTTACTCATCTGATTCCTGTTCTTTCTTTATTGTATTTTTATTCCATATTCCGGGCAGCATTCACCGCTAATGCGGATGTATGCAGCTGCACCCGCTTATAAATTGTTCAGAAGATTATTTAAATCCATACCAAAGCTGTTGCTGACGCTGTCAAAAATGCTCGCACCTGCTATTGCAGTTACGATCCCGGCGAATATTACGCTTATCACAGTAAATGTCACATATGAATAGACCAGTCTTGCATCTTTCAGGCCTGAGACAGCCTCATGTCCCTTAACGATGATTATCTGAGACATGATCAGCATCGGGCAGGCAAATATATAAGCAATGATCATCATGCCCGCTGATTCAGTCATTGCAAACAGCAGCATCACCACGAGTGCTAAGTTGATCAAAAGCAGTGACGGACCATTTGCAGCTGCCACTTCCTTGAAAGAGCAGTGGCTGCCAAAGATCTTCTCGCTAATGAACATGGCAACAACACACAGCGCCTCTATTGCGACGATAAAAATAAATATACCGAAGAAAATACTGATGCCGCTCGGGCCGGAATAGTATCCGCTGTAGCCTGAATATGCTCTTGAGATAGAAATTGCCGGAATCGCTGAAATAATAAGCGCTGTGACCAGCACCACAAAGAGTACAGGCAGCCAGTAGTCGTCCCTTTTGCTGACTTTTTCCAGATATCTGACCGGACTTTTGAATGTCATCCTGAACAGTTCAGCAAGTTTCGGTCCTATGCTTTCCTTTGAGGCTCCGGCTGCCGCAACCGGTCTGACATCCTGCGCAGGCGCGCCGTTTTTGTATGCTGCATGCGCCTCTGCACCTGCATTTATCTGACCTGCATGATCTGTACTGCCGAACTGCGGCTGACTGAACTGCTGCTGGTCGAATTGTGCCTGGTCGATTTCTATGGTTTCAGCGTTATGAACATCTTTATAGACGGGAACAGACTGCTGCGGGCTTGGCTCAGTATATTCCTGCTCAGGCCTCTGCAGCTCTTGCTCACTGATGTTTGGCTCAGTTATCTGCTCAGACTGCTGCAGTTCGTCTGCATTGGAGCTGGTTTCGAGCACAGCATCTGATATTGGTTCGATACTTTGCAGTTTTTCACCGCAGCTCTTACAGTAAACCGCCTTAACCGAGTTTTCCGTTCCACACGCAGGACAGAAATTGCTTGTTTGCACCGGGGTCTCTCTCAGGCTGGCGCCACACGCTTTGCAGAACTTTGCACTGTCTTTATTTTCTATACCGCATTGTTTGCATTGCATAATTTTTTCCTCCTCTTATTCTCGCATTTTATCCATTTCTTTTTATCTCTGAAATTCAAACATGAAGTGTCAAACTGAGATAATTTCAACTTACTTAATTGCACTGTTTAATTGCTTTTTTCAATTTGATATTATATCATATTACACTACCAAAATTCGACAGTATTATTATACTAGTTGAGCAGCTATCTTTCTTTATTTATCTTCATCACGGATTTTCCTCATCCTCATCCGCACCAGGTACACCAAAGACAGGACGTTCAAACTGATGCATGCAGATGACAGGCTGGACGAACGTGCAAGATCTGTTGATAATACATTCTTATTTAACTGTCTTTTGGCAAAGCATGGGCTGAGGTAAGCAAAAATTGCTGTTCTTCATTTTTGATGTTTCTGACCAGCAGCCATACTGATACTATCATCATGATAAATTCAGTGACAGGCTGTGCCCAGATCATACCGTCAAAACCAAAAATGTGATCAAAGACAAGCAGCATTGGTACATAAAGGATCAACTGACGCACCAGTGTTATCCCGAAAGCGAACTGCGGTTTACCCATTGCCTGGAAAGACATCCTGCTCATGGAAACAGCGCCGACAAACGGCAATATCCACATGATCGTTCTCAGAACGTGGCTGCCCGTTTGAATGACCTCTGACGAGCCTGTGAAGAGTCCGATCAACTGCGGAGCGAAGATCCCACATACCGCCATGATAGCCAGTTCCGTTCCGCTTACAACTGAAAGACCGGCCCTCAGCACCGCCAGCATTCGCCTGAAATTTCCGGCGCCATAATTATATCCCATCAAAGGCTGCACTCCTGAAGCAAACCCCTGGTACACATAATTTCCTAATGATAAAATCTTTTGCGAAATGCCCATGGCCGCGACAGTCAGTTCGCCGTACGACACCGCCAGGTTGTTAAGGACTATATAAGCTGCCGACGTCAGCAGTGTCTCCAGCGAAGCCGGCACACCTACCCAGAAAATCTCCTTTATTATTTCAGCTTTCGGTCTTATAAATCTGACCGAAGGCCGCAACAATGTCTTTCCTCTGACATAAAACAACGCTGAAGCCGCCATACCGATCCCGTTTCCAATCACTGTAGCAACGGCAGCGCCCCTTATTTCAAGACCGAATACAAAAATGAAGAGCGGATCCAGAGCAATGTTAGCGATCGTGCCTGCGACCATGCCAACAATGGAGATCCTTACTGAACCCTCGCTGCGAAGCAGCTGCCCAAAAATGTAATTGCCCATTACACACACAGCCCCGATCAGCAGGATGAAAATATATTGCTGTGTAAACTCGTCCGTATTGCTCTTTGCGCCCAAAGCTCTTACTATCGGAGAAAGGAAAACGATACCGATGATGCTGACGGTCAGACTGCTTATGGCAGTCAGCACAAAAGCACTTGTAAGCGTTTGCTCCGCCTTCTCCATCTCATCTTCTCCCATGCTCCTGGCAATGAGAGAACCTGCACCCGAGCCTGTGATGTTGGATATCGCGATCATCACCATCATGACAGGATAAGCCAGATTTACCGCCGCCAGCTGATAATCATCCCGCAGCAATCCGATAAAAAAAGTATCTGTCAGATTGTACAGAACCATTATGAACATACCGGCGATCAGCGGCACACCCATTTTCACCACTGCCTTGGCCGGCTTTTCTTCCTTCAAAGTGTATATTCTGTCGTCTTCTTTGTTGTTCCGCTCTTCCTTCAGCGTTTCATTGTTTGACGACTCTTTAAGCGATGCTTCTTTAGTTAGCTGATTTTTGTGCGATGACTCTTTAATTGGCTGTTCTTTGGCTGGTCGCTCATTGATCGGTTGCTCATTGATTTGCTGCTCTTTGGCTGGCCTGTACATTTTATGATCTCTTTTGATTTTGTATTTTTTTGTCATGATCCTTTTATACTGTTTTTTGTTCATTAGTCATTATTATCTGTCTGGTTTTTTAATACCCGCTGTTAGTCAT
>CADCRD010000137.1 GCA_902803725.1 uncultured Eubacteriales bacterium | reverse complement strand
TTCTCAGTGACCAGAACCTGGATTTCCCACTGGGCGGAGGGTTTTCCGTCCTGCGTGTAGATGGTCCAGCCGTTTTCTTCATCCTGGAAAATTCTGTCAGTTCCCATATTTACCATGGGTTCAATAGTAAAGACCATGCCGGGCACCATGAGCATTTCTGTACCGGGTTCGGAGACATAACTCACGTAGGGATCTTCGTGGAATTCCAGTCCGATACCGTGGCCTCCGATCTCACGGACAACGGTATAGCCGTTTTTGACGGCATGTGCATGAACTTTGCTGCCCATATCTCCCAGATAAGTCCAGGGAATCACATTTTCAAGTCCGATCTGCACACACTCTTTGGTGACATCCACAAGGCGTTTCTTTTCCGGAGAAACATTGCCGATGCAGAACATTCGCGAAGAATCGGAAAAATAGCCGTTCAGGATCGTCGAGCAGTCGACATTTATGATATCACCGTCTTTCAGGATATGCTTTGTATCGGGAATTCCGTGGCAAACTTCTTCATTAATGGACGTGCATACGCTTTTAGGAAAACCGTTATAGTGAAGAGGGGCAGGGATACCGCCCATGTTCACGGTCGTCTCATAAACGATACGATCGATATCTTCTGTGGGCATACCGGCACCGATCTGCTTTGTGACCGCATCAAGGCAGGCCATATTGATCTCCGCGCTCTTTTTGATGCCGTCCACATGCTCCTGTGTCTTGAGCAGGCTTCGATCCGGAACGATTGCGCCTGCGATCTGGAACTGCCTGAGCTTTTCATCAAAGCGCATATGGCAGGCTTTATATTTGCGTCCGCTCCCGCACCAGCACGGATCATTGCGTTCTATCTTATGCTTTCCGATATGAACCATTGTATGACTTTCCTCTCTGCTGAATCATTAATCTATTGCACTGTAACTGTTTTGTCATTATTCCAGAGTACCGGATCCAAGAATCACTTGCAGATCAGGTAATCTCTGCGGATTCTGCCGGATTAATAATCTGATTATTACAGCCAACTTATAGAATACCATTTTCACGCCCAACCGTCTACTATCGTTTTTCTCAGTGCAAGTTTTTCTCAGTGTACCTTTTCTCAGTGTACCTCAGTGTAAGAAAGAAAATATCAGATGCAGTAAATTTCAGGGAGGCAGATAATATCAGAAAATATCCTTAAACGGGCCGTGTCATATTAAAAAGAACCGGGATGATCCCGGCTCTTTTTATCATGCTATTAGTCTTCATCTTCCCAGGCCGGGAGGTCATCTTCCTGTGCAGGATTGTCCATCTCGAGAGCGCTGTCGATCAGACGGATCATTTCCCAGGCTGATCGGAAAGACACAGTTTTATTCTTCTCGACCCAGGTCAGCCGTCCCTGCATACTGCTGTTTTTTCTCTGGTTAACTCTTATGATAAAAGAACCTATATCGCCGTGCCTGTCAAGAAGTTCCCTGTCTTTCATGACCTTTTCCTTTTTCATCGTCCGGCTCTTACTGCACAGCCTGATTCTGGCCTGAGCCTTCGTTTTGTTGTAACCGTTTTTTACCAGGTCCGCAAATGATCGTGTCTTCGTTGACGGAAAAGGAAAACGTATGCTGTCAAAGAATAATTCCATCCCGAATAAAAGCTGGTCAGTATTCTCAAAAGGGACGTAATCCCTGCTGTAACTGTGATAAAACCGGCCCCGGATATTATGCCCGTTCTTTTTATCGGCACACAAGACAATCCCGTTGGGTGCGCCGATATAGATTTGTGTGTCATTCATAGAATGCAGCATACCCCCTATCCTCATCCAGCCTGCATCATATGAGCGGCCTCATGGTTGGCTGGATCATCAGCCTGTTCCATCATTTTCTTCTTTTTTCAATTCTTCTTTTTTCTTCATGGCTTCGGCAAGAAGTCTTTCCCTCTCGAGTTCTTCCTCCCGCTCATACCGGAGCTCGTCGCGGAAACGTCCTCCGAGAATGTTGAGCAGGGCGCCGCAGGCTGCGAAGCATACCATGCAGATTCGTCCGAAAGTACTGCCGAACAATATCAGAAGCTGTCCCAGAATCGGGATGTGCCGAACCACAATTCCTATCAGGTCATCATAAGGGACATTATTCATGTCTTCTGCTTCATTGGCATCGCCTTTTGTCACAAAGGTACCTTCAACGACCTTATTTTCCTTCACGCGGTGCATGATGACACTGTCACCGCTTTTAAATGCGATGATATCTCCCGATTTGATATCAGCCGGATCTGTATCTTTGACATAAATGATGCTGCCGATCGGAATCGTCGGTTCCATCGATCCACTGACAACATTATAGACATCATAGCCCATAAAATTGGGAACAGTGAGCGGAAGGGCAGCCGCTATAACCACCAGGAGCATCAGTGTACCGATCAGACTGCAGAAAGCAGGTACATAAATCAAAAGCCCCGGCTTTTTCTTCGGCACATTTGCGTTACTGCCGGTTTTTCCCTTATTATTTTTCTCTGAATGCTTGTCTGCCATTATCTCAAATCTGCCTGTCTTCTATCAATCCTGCGGCCTGCACTCCATCGTCTGCATG
>CADCRD010000136.1 GCA_902803725.1 uncultured Eubacteriales bacterium | reverse complement strand
TCAGGACGGCCATCAAGCATCTCCTTTGACGCTGTACGTGTTGCAACCTTAAGGCAGATACGAGATTTAGAGTTAATACGAATATCTTCAGTTATAGCACCTTCAATGTTCTGTGACACAAGAATGATATGAAACCCTAATGTACGGCCAACTCTTGCAATAGTAGTAATTTCAGCAATGAAATCAATATCATCGCTTTCGCTGCTGAAACGTTTTAATTCCGTAAACTCGTCAACAACCAAAACAAGATGTGATAATGTGTCCGGCTTTGTTCCGTTTTCTTTAAAGTACTGTAATTTTTTTGTCTGTTCTTTATTCAGTGCTTTTAGTAACTCAGGCGAATTATCACCTTTCAGTATCTGAGTAATTACTCTTTCAGCTCTGATATAAGCATCAACATTATCTACTCCAAATTCATTAAGCAATATTTTTCTTCTCTTTATTTCCGCATTAAGTACCTCAAGAAATCTTCTGAGCATATAAACAGCTGATATACCTTCACTTTCACCGGCAGTATCATCTACGACCCCCACACAATGTGGAAGTGTTCTCAGACGATTCGAGAATCCGCCGCCCTTCATATCTACAAGCATAAGATTCAGATATGTTGGTGAATATTTCATACACAAACCGATAAGATAAGTAATAATTGTTTCAGACTTACCTGAACCGGTTGTTCCGGCAACAAGCATATGTGGTCCGTCAGCTTTTTCATAAAGATCCAAACTTACAATACCATGTTCATTCTTTCCTATAGGTACTGACAAATTCCTTGTAACGTCACTGTTATTCCAATTTTCCAGTATCTTTTCCTGAATTGTATTTTGCATGATCATTGCCGGAGTATAGTTATATAGCTCAAACAAAGTAACCATAGACGGTACATTACCATTTTCTGCTATTCTCCGATAATAAATCGCACTTAATCTGCGGAATGATTCAGCATATGCAGTTTGTATCCTTACACCTTCAGATTTATTTTCATCATAGAAAATCATATTATTTTTAAACTTTTTATAATCAATAAGATCTTCTATATTGCTTGTCATATCATGCTTTTTCTGACCTGATTTACTGAGACTGTTAAGTGTTTCTCTTGACAAAACATTATATCTGTCACTAACTTTTGCGTGAGACTCCGTATCATCAGTAACCTCAATTATATGGCCACAATATCTTGGGAGCTTCGCAACATCACGGCTAACAAAAATAAAGGTCAATCCGTTACGGTTTACATACGGTTCTCCCTCCACAGGAGGACTTGGCAAATATTTTGAAAAGCCTGTCTCTTTAATATCATAGTCATTAAAGACAATACAAACTATTTGAGTAAATTGTTCTGTTTTGCCTTTAATGTCTTCATCTTCATCGGACTCTTTTGTTCGTTCACTCATAATCGACTGCAATTTTCCAAAAGCAACCGCTGCGCTGTCTTTATCAAATACAAATTGAGATGCATCTTCAAACAACTCATTGGCATGAGGAAGATTCTTATAATTCCGTATCTGATTTATCCTTGAGATCTCATCATCTTCCTTATCAAAGAAAAATACAAACTGCAGATCCTCAGGTGTATGATAATATGAAAGTTCAAAAACAATATGTTCTATAAATTTTCGAGAATACCTGAATTGTCTTTCAATAATACCTAATGCACCGCAACTCTTCAAGTCAAGAATAAGAGGCGGCAGCTCGCCTTCTTTTTCCGCATTCAGATAACGAAATGTCTTTGTAGAAAGATTATAGGCAAAGTCAATCAGCAAGCCATCCGTTGATTTTGGTATTGCAGTCGAATCCTTCTTTTTCTTTGTTTTCGGCAAAATAATTTCAACTCTGCGGTCTTCATCATCCTTGTGAATAATATAACCGATATCATAAAAAATCTGGTCTTTCTTCTCATTTTTGATTTCGAACATAGGCTCTACCTGCTTAGAAGTTCCCAATGAAATCTTCATGAAATCCGAATCGTTCTGCGACCTTGCAAATATAGCTCTGTTTAATTTTGCTGTGTTTGTAAAAAGTTCATCGATA
>CADCRD010000135.1 GCA_902803725.1 uncultured Eubacteriales bacterium | reverse complement strand
TTTGCTTATCACAAATGCTGCTGCCCCGGCAGTAAGGAAAAGTTCCGCTGCAAGATATAGTTCAAAATCATCACCCGTTTTCGCTGTTTTATTACCATGACTTGCTTTTACGATACTGACCGTCTGCTTTTTGTCTTTTTTATCTTTATGACGAGCCACTGTTTTTTCTTTGTACTTCAATTCCTCAAATGCAACCAGTTTATGGCCTTTAAGATCACGTGAATCAAAACTGAAACTGACCTTTACATCTCCGTCAGGTTTCTTTGGGGTGAAAGTCGTATCGGCTTTGATATCGGTTATCTTATCTTTTGTAAGGTCAAATAATGTGCCGTACACTGTATATTCTGTTCCCGGCTGAAGATTTGAATAAGAAACAGTATCTGTGACTTTCGAGTATCTGTTTCCTGTTACTTTGTTTTTTCCCGTGACAGCATCTTTTGCTTTTGTCCTTATCCCTGGTTTATCATTTTCCCCGTGTTTATCAGGCTGTTCGGGCTGTTTGGTTTGTTCAGGTCCTTCGGGTTCGTCCGGTTCAACAGGTTTGTCCGGGATTTTGACTGTCTGGCCTTTGTCTTCAGGATCAGCATGTTCTGCAATTATATCGCCATTATGAGAAAGTTTTTCAAATACTACAGTATCACCGCCTTCCATTTTCGTTGCATCAAAAGTGAACTCTACGTTTTCGCTGCCTTCACTATTTTTTGGTATAAAGGATTTTTCTGCTCTTATTTCTCTGCCATTAGAATCCCTGACAGGTTCAGTTTTCATGTTTTCGCCTTCACCTGTGACCTTCATAAGCCTTCCTTCCAGCTTGTATTGTTCTCCCGCTGTCAGCGCACTATAGCTCACTGTATCAATGATCACAGCATTTTCTGATATTGTCAGCTGATGTACCCCGCTTGGTTTGTCGGTTGCTGTAGTTCTGATCCCTGCAAACCGTATCGTCTGATCTTTATCTTCAATATCTGAATGAGTCGCGATCAGATTGTCATCCTCATAAAGGTCTTCGAACACGACTGTTGTTGTTCCTGTGAGCAGTGATGAATCAAAGATGAATTTCAGTTTGACTGTTCCTGTTCCTCCGCCGGCAGCAGTAAAAGTCTTACTGGCTGTGATCTTGTTATTGTCTTTATCAGTCAAAGGCGTTCCTGCCGCTTTGCCGCCTTCATTTACCTTCTTCATGAGAATGCCCGATACAGTGTACTCTTTGCCCTCAGTAAGCCCTGTATAGCTGACTGTGTCAGTAATGGACGTTTGCTCAGAGATCGGCGCTTCATGTTTACGGGAAGCATCGCTTTCAGCCTCTGTCCTTATTTCGGCAGTTCTGTTTGTGATGGTCCCCAGATCAATTGGTTTTTCACTGTTAAACATTACTTTGTGCTCTTCATTTCCGATAAAGAAATGCTTTTTTATCATTGTTTTGCTCTTGTTGCTGTCACATTCTATTTCTTCCAGTTCATATTTGCCATACGGCATCGATGCCAGACCGTCATCAGGCGGCTGAGATGATCCATCCTCTCCTCCGGCGAACCACAGCCCCGGAACGATGGGTCTGTTTCCTTTTTCATTCACTCTCATACCCTTTAAAATGCTGCTTTCAATTGTCTTTCCCTTCTCCAGGCACTCTTTGATATAGCTGTCATAACCATTGGTATTCTGAGTCTTTGCTATGTCTGATGAATCATATTCGCCGTTACTGTCTGTCACGAAATAATGACACTCTCCGGTTGAAGTGCTCGTGACCCTGAATGGTATATATGCTCCGGGCTGATTTGTACTGTCCATTACCTTCTTGATTTTTATATTCTGCCTCCATGGCTTGTCCTTAAAGACAAGATCACTTCCGTCTTTGCATTTTTTGACAAGCACCCCGTCTCTTCTTATTTCAACTATCCTGGGAGCATTATCTGTCAGCTGATAATATCTGTTGTTCTCAGTTTCCCGGATCTCATATGTACCGTATGGAAGAGCGTTGCTTTGCGTTTTTGCTGTATATGCTTTTCTCTCATCATCCCATGCAGTTGTTATCGTTCCTGCTGTTTCACCGGGTCCTACTATTTTCAGCCTTGTGTCAGTATACATTCCTGTTTTAACAGCATGATCAATATCTGTTGGGGCATTGCTGCCTCTGATACTTGAATCAATATCTTCGGGTACCACGACCTCATGCTTTGATCTGTTAATGACCGTAAATACTATATCGTTCAGATCTGTTCCCTGGTGGCCTGTTGCGTCATGTCCCCTGCCATTAACAGCTTCTGACTTATTCAGATAATGATCCCATTTCTGTACCTCTATGCCACCGCGCCACACATTATCTTCAATGACGCCTTGGCTGAATGATGATGTTACTCTGTCAGTGTTCGCCTTTGTATCTATCACTTCACCCGGTTTTTTGTCACTGTATTCCTCCTGATATCTTGTGACTTTTATTGTCCATTCAGAATTCTTGTGATAACCTTCAATACTTTCTGATTCCCTCAGGATGTACTGTGTGCCGCCATCCTCCTTACAGGCCGCCGGAAGAACTTTCCCATCATTGTCTTTTCCGCCCGCAGTCTTTATCAGGCCATCACTTCCCACTGTGCCTTCATAAGCTACCGCACCATGTTCGATCGTTCTTCGTTCTCCTGTTCCTGCATTCGGCAGCATATTTCCTTTTACATCAAACATTGTGTTGATTGCAGGACCGTTATTTATGATCTCAAATTTTATTCCGTTAAAGTTTTCCACATCTCCCTGCGGAACGTTTTTATATGTTTCATTATCACGTTTTTCTGCTTCAATGCCAATGAAATACGGCACGTTCACATTTGTTACTTCCCGGCTATATAATACTTCATTACATCCGTCAGCTGTCATTTCATCACATCCCCCGAGAGTAACGGGATCAGACCATTCATGTCTTGCGTTATTGAACATGTTATAATATACAGGCCTGTTTACTCTGGTGTATTCATTGCTGTCATCAAAAATGAATGCTGCCGGAGTATTATCAGGTATATACCCCTTTGGTGCTTTGATCTCAGTTATACGGTAGTATCCAAGCGGAAGTCCTTCTCCCTGCGTAAATCTTTCCAGATATTTTTTTCCGGCCCCATCATCTGATGCGAATGTAATATGTTCGTTATCAAATATTGCTGAGCCGTTTTTATTTGTGACGATCGTGAAAGCTGCCTTTGGAGCACCATATTCTTTATCGGCGTTTTCCGGATCGATTTTATTCACCTTGTCCCAATATTCCACTTTGAATTCACCTGTGAAATCCTGCGGTTCTTTGACAGACCGGATCGAACTTTCGCTTTTAACTCCTGACCCTTTTATGTTTACCTTTACTCCCAGCGGAATCGTTATCGGATCATTGTATAGTACAATTTCTTCGTCATCATTTGGTTTCAGTGTTTTTGACTTTGCAGTTTTATTCAGTTTATATCCCTTCGAAGCTTTTACTTCCTGCATCGTATATTTGCCGCCTGCTGCTGAAAGCTCACCATCCTCACTGTCCCACTCGATTTCGTAATCGTTTGATTTCTTTATTATTTTTGTGCTTTTTTCTGATGCAACCCCCGGACCTTCGAGCTTTATCTGTGTACCTTCAAGGCTGTAGAGTTCATTGCTGTTCAGAAAATCAAGTATCTCCTGAAGAGCCTTATGAAGATCTTTTTCATCAAGTTCTTCTTCTGTACCGTCTTCAAGATCATCAATGGTTATCTTTGTAGATGATGATTTCTTTGCAACTCCGATTTTTGAGGAAGGAATATCCGGATTGAATCCAGTTGTGAAGTCCTGGTTGTCTCCCTCACACACAAAGTAGCCGGCGACATAGTTCTTTGGTACATTTTCGTACATTTTATCAAAATCGACTTTATCTCCGCCGGCATCGTAAAACGCTTTTTTGTAA
>CADCRD010000134.1 GCA_902803725.1 uncultured Eubacteriales bacterium | reverse complement strand
CGTGACAAACTGCTGATACCGGCTGACGGTGAAGGATTTACTGTATAAAAAACAGTAAGAAAATGTTGACATATTTAAAAAAAGAAGATATACTACGATTAAACAATTAAACAAATGCTTAAACGTTTATCTGATTGGTATAAGCATTGCCGATCCGGTCAGGAGGAACAACCAGAATGAAAGAAGATAATACAAAGATCATTTTGCCGCACGATCATAATGAGAATACTATAAAGCTGCTGAGAACAAAACCGGACGATGATGTTTTTTCTGTCGTCTCGGGAACCTTTGGTCTGATCAGTGATTCGACGCGCCTTAAGATACTGTGGCTGCTATGTCACACGGAAGAATGTGTCATGAATATCGCTGCCGCAGTCGGAATGAGTTCGCCGGCAGTATCTCATCATTTGCGGATACTGAAAGGTTCCGGTCTCATAACCAGTAAAAAGATCGGCAAGGAAGCTTATTATACACTTGCAAAAACTGAAGAGGCGGATCTGGTACACAAAATCGTCGATTCAGTATTCGACATGAATTGTGCGGATTAAGCCGCATACAAAAAATGTCCTGCATTATTGCGCACAGCATGAACAGAGCATAACGAATCTGACGGAACATTTGAAACAGTCAAATTAAATATTAATGAAAAAAACAAAAAGCAGAATAACAAAAGGAGAAAATCAAAATGAAAAGATCATTCAAACTGGAAAATCTCTGCTGTGCAAACTGCGCTGCAAAAATCGAAACATCGATCAACAAACTTGATGGAGTCGAAGCAAGCATCAGTTTTATGACTCAGAGACTGAATATCGAAGCTGAGGATATGGACAGTGCTGTCGAGCAGGCTCAGGGGATCATCAGTAAGATCGAGCCTGACTGCGTTATCGTAAGATAGAAATATCAAAATGGGCTAAGACAGCAGACCGGCTCATGTAAAATGCCGGAAACACCGGAAACAGGAAGGTGATCAAAATGAACAGAAATCAGAAAAAGGATCTGATAAAAATAGCAGCAGCAGTCTGCTTTTATATAGCGGCTGAACTGGTTTCGCATTTCGGCACGCCATCGTATGCGCACTATATTCATATAGGCCTTTTTCTGGTTGCTTATGCTATTGTCGGTTACGGACCTGTCACTAAAGCCGTGCGTAACATTCTCAGAGGGCAGGTCTTTGATGAGAATTTCCTTATGACAGTTGCCACTGTTGGAGCGCTGGCGCTGAGGCAATGGGACGAAGCTGTTGCGGTAATGCTGTTTTATGCCGTGGGTGAACTGTTTGAAGAGATCGCTGTAGACCGTTCCAGAAAATCTATCACGGAGCTGATGGATATAAGACCGGACTATGCGAATCTCCTGACTGAAAACGGTGAAAAGACTGTTGATCCGTATGATGTGGCTGTGGGCGATATGATATTGGTCAAACCGGGCGAAAAGGTTCCTCTTGACGGCATAGTAACAGAGGGAAACAGTACTCTGGACACCTCGGCTCTTACAGGGGAATCAGTACCGCGTGATATCGAACCGGGAATGGATATTACCAGCGGCTTTATCAATATCAGCGGTGTGCTGAAGATAAAAGTCACCAGTACATTTGACGAATCCACTGTCGCAAAGGTCCTGGATCTTGTTGAGAATTCGGGAAGCAAAAAGGCACAGGTTGAAAAGTTCATCACACGTTTTGCGCGGTATTATACGCCGGCTGTCGTCTTCTCGGCGATCGCTCTTGCGGTCATTCCTCCGGTATTCTTTTCACAGAGCTGGAGTGACTGGATATACCGTGCGCTGCTGTTCCTTGTAATTTCATGCCCATGCGCACTGGTGATTTCGGTTCCTCTTGCATTTTTCGGTGGCGTGGGCGCTGCCAGTAAGGCAGGTGTGCTGGTCAAGGGCAGCAATTATCTCGAGGCATTATCAAAAATCGATACGGCCATATTTGATAAAACAGGGACGCTTACGACAGGAAAATTCCAGGTCACAAATATATTACCTGCAGTTGCAGATAAAAGAACTCTTTTGGGCATCGCTGCACATGCGGAGGCTTACTCAAACCATCCGATTTCTCTGTCGATCAAAGAGGCCTGGGGTAAACCGGTCGATGAAAGTATCGTTTCAGATGTGACGGAACTTTCAGGTAAAGGCATAACCGCAGTAATTGAAGGCAGGACGTTCCATGCAGGCAATGCCAGGCTGATGAATGAGACAGGCATACCGCAAAGCGTTATAGACGGATCATTCAGTGACATTTCCTCTGATGAACTGTCGGCGGCAGGTACATTCATACATATTGCCGAAGAAAAAGCAGAAGAAAATGATGTGAAGAACATCGTATATCTTGGATGCATAGTTCTTTCTGATGTTGTAAAACCTGATGCGGCAGAGGCTCTTGCCATGCTGAAGGCTGAGGGTGTTCGCAGGACCGTAATGCTGACAGGTGACACAGAAGCTATTGCCGGTGCAGTTGCCGGCAGGCTGGGAGTTGATGAGTATCACAGTGAGCTGCTGCCTCAGGATAAAGTCGATCTTGCTGAAAAACTCATAAGTACAGCTGATGGTAAAGTCATATTCACCGGCGACGGAATAAACGATGCTCCGACTCTTGCCCGTGCTGATGTTGGCATTGCAATGGGAGGTGCCGGATCTCAGGCGGCTATCGAAGCTGCGGATATCGTCATAATGGATGACTCACTTTCAAAGATATCAGTTGTAATGAATATTGCCCGAAGAACACAGCGGATCGCAAAAGAGAACGTTGTATTTGCCCTCTCTGTAAAGGGAATAGTTCTCCTGCTGGGTGCAATTGGTATTGCCAACATGTGGATGGCCGTCTTTGCTGACGTAGGCGTTGCGGTCATAGCTATACTGAACTCTATGCGGATGCTCACGGTCGGAAAAAGAAAGTGAGCATCCGGATGAACTGTCGGGCTTCAGTCGATGAGACCCAGCAAGTATTTTCTGAGCCATATATCGTTGTCGATGGCGGGGTCATATTCTCCGCCTTCTTTTTTCATCTGAACCTGCTTTTCGTACCAAAATCTTCTGGCCTCGCGTCCGTCGATGATGTCCATTATTTCCTCAAAATCATTGCGTGATGTTTTTCGGACCGGACTGCCGCCATGTGTTCCCTTTCTGCTATATACTGTTTCGCTGAAACTGCAATAGTTTCTGTTT
>CADCRD010000133.1 GCA_902803725.1 uncultured Eubacteriales bacterium | reverse complement strand
CCATAGCTGCTTTGGTTACCAAAATTATTCTGACCGGAAAATGCGTCGCGGTTTTGTCCGAACGAACCTTGTGACTGCCCCTGACGATCGCCCCATTCAAGGAATTCGACCCTGTTTGCAACTACATCCGTCGTATAAACTTTATCTCCGTTCCTGTTTGTGTAACTGCCCGTCTGTATACGGCCCTCGATGCCCACGAGTCTGCCCTTGACAAGATATTTCTCACAGTTTTCGGCCTGTCTGCCAAAAACAGTAATGCGAGGAAAATCTGTCTCACGGGTCCCGTCTCTTCTGGGCGGCCTGTCAATAGCAATCGAAAAAGTGGCTATAGCCATCTGATCCTGCGTATATCTTACTTCCGGGTCTCTGGTAAGTCTCCCTATTAACTGAACGCTGTTCATGAACGTTCCTCCTTATTTCTCGTCTTTGCAGACGATGATATGTCTCATGACGTTATCGGAGATTCTGAGCCTTCTGTCGAGTTCTTTCGGCAGTGTCGATTCAGCTTCAAAGTTAACGACAACATAGTATCCTTCAGCTTTTTTGTTGATAGGATACGCCAGTTTTCTCATGCCCCATGTGTCGATCTCGCCTACTGTGCCTTCGGTTTCGATGATGCCTTTAACTGTTTCAACAGTCTGTTCCTTAACCGCATCTTCCAGTGCCGGATCGAGAATCAGCATTACCTCATATTTAGTCATTCTTTTCACCTCCCTGTGGACTAAAGTGGCGTTTCCCTTGCGGAAACGCAGGGTATAACTTGTCTGCCCGCTAAAATCGCGTGCCATATAATTATATCGATTTCAGTTCAAAAATCAAGTTTTTCTTTGCTTATTTCCACAGCTTATCCGGATACAGTCCTTTGTCCTTCATTGACTGAAGTGCAGCAACTACCTGTGGTTTGTCTTCTTTATATGTCACTCCGTACCATTTATCGTGTGATTCAAGTACTCTGACAGTTGCCTTTCCTTCTTTGATCAGCTCATCAGTGGTCGTCGGGATCAGGTATTCCCCTTTCAAAGGATTCTCCACCAGAGCTTTGTCAAGGAATGCCGGGAATCTGTCTCCGAGCTCCTTTATCAGCCCGCTGGTGTAACCCCAGAAGTTCATGGATACCAGTGTCTCTTCAGGCAGAGCCTCCCATGTTTCTCCATCATCCTCCGTAAAACAGATATTGCCATTCACTCTCTGGATCTTCGTCCTTTCAACAATATGGCTCAGTGTGCCGTCTTCGTTGACGCTTATAACGCCGCGGGCAACATGTCCGTTTTCCGTGATCGTATTCTTCAAATGATAGCTTACCATACAGAAATCCATTTTGCTGTCGTCACATTTTTCCAGATAATCGTAAATCGTCTGGAAAGCACCTGCTCCGTAATAGTCATCCGCATTTATCACAGCGAAAGGCCCGTCTATCAATTCGCGGCATGACCAGATGGCATGTGACGTGCCCCAGGGTTTTTCTCTTCCCTCAGGAATGCTGTATCCTTCCGGAAGGTCATCGAGCTTTTGGAAGGCAAACGCCGTCTCCATGTATTTGCCTGCATTTTCATTTATAAGCTTCTTAAATTCATCCTCCATCTCTTCCTTTATTACAAATACAGCGCGATCAAATCCTGCCATGCGTGCATCATAAAGAGAAAAATCCATGATGATCTCATTCTCATCAGTTACAGGATCCACCTGTTTGAGTCCGCCATAGCGGCTGCCCATACCAGCTGCCATTATTACCAGTGTCGGCTTGTTCATATTATTTATCTGCTCCGCCGTTTGCGGTCAGTATACTTACGGCAGAACATTTCCTCCTTCCTGTTTTGTTTGTCTGTGAATATCATTTTACCTCATTTTAACCCAGGTTGCAAAAATCAGTGATTCAACGTAAAATATCTTTTGAAAAACAGTGGAAGGAGAAAGGCAGATATCTTTGCCTGACAAATAATATGAAAAATATCTATGTTACGGGATTCATCGGAAGTGACCGGTATTCACTCGGGAAAAAACTGGCCGGTGAAAAGGGTATGAAGCTGCTGGTGCTGGATGATTTCATCGAACAAATCGACGGGCGCAGTGTTATGCGCATCATCATGCTGATGGGCGAACATGAATACAGAAACAAGGAATATGAGGCTCTTGAAGAGCTTTCGAAAAGAGAAGATCTGGTCGTTGTCTGCGGAGACGGGGCGTTGTTTGATGAAATGTGCCGTGAACTGATGGAGCAAGGTGAGATCATTATAGCCGACGCTGACAAGACTGCTGATGAACTCTGGCTGGCGGCAAAGGATGACCGTAGCATACCCTACGCATTCATGCAGCTTGGTAGTGAGGATGAAAAAAAAGAAACTTTCTTTAAGATGTACAGGCAAAGAAAAGAAATATATGATAAATATATTTGATTTACCGTTTTACGGTCAAATCGTATATTTACGTCACAAAAACAGGAACACGCAGGTTCCTGTTTTTCATAATCTCAACAAATTGGATCGTTGTAATCATACACCCCTCTGTTCTGGATAAGGCATTAAGGCATCATATATTTCCGGCCGATTTTTGTGTTGTCCCTGATCAGCAGTACTACAGCGATCATCATCAATCCGCCGAACCATCCTGCCAGCACATCAGACGGAAAATGCACTCCAACATATATTCGTGAAATGCCTACACCGAAGGACAGGAAGAGGGTAATGATCAGTAGTGCTGTTTTTTTGCCTCCGCTCTTCATATAAGCCATGATCAGAATAAACAGCAGCAGATATACAGCCATACTCGTTATTGAATGTCCGCTGGGGAACGAATAACCTCCCTGTTCCACAAGATGCAGTGAGATATCAGGTCTCGGTCTGCACACAATATTCTTTATGGTTTTTTCTAACAACTGTGTCAGTATCGCAGCCATTGTCGCAGGAATACCGTATGCAGATCTTGTTTTTGGATAAATCAGCAGCAGCAGGCATATCACTACTATCGTCGGCCACTGCCCTGCATATGTTATCAATTCCATCAGTGTCGTCAGCCCCGGTCTGCGCGCTTCATAAAGAGCATGCCTCACAGGGTCATCAAAAAACAGGATACCCCTGGTCACCACAGCATAAGTGAGAACTGAAAAACCCGCAAGCCCAATGATCATAACAATGACCAAAAGGAAATCCGGGAGCTTTTTTATATTATTTAGGCTATTGTCTTTTATTTCCATATTTCATTTTATTATTTCGTCTTCAAAATCTGATCTGTTTATCTGAAATGATTTTTTCAAGAATGAATTATAATCGAATATCGTCAATAGGCGATAAAAGTGTTATTTCAACACTTTTATACACCTGATTCTTTATACAAATTTTACTGCTGTACCGTAGGCAATGATCTCAGCTGTTGACTCCATGATCTGAGCGCCGCCATAACGAACCATTAATACTGCATCTGCACCCATTGATTCTGCCTCGGCTACCATGCGCTGTGTCGCGATTTCGCGTGCCTCGGACAACATCTGCGTATATGAAGAAACTTCTCCGCCAACAATATTCTTAAGGCCTGCCAGGAGATCCTTTCCTATATGTTTTGACTGTACTACATTTCCCTTTACCATTCCCAGTACTTCATATTCCTTTCCCGGAAGCTTGTCTGTTGTTGCGATTATCATCTTTTCCCTCCTGAATTAATCTTTATGATGTTTTTTCTTTTTTGTTCACATTCTTTATGCTCTTTTGCTGATATTATACCATATATTACTGTTTCGCTTGACAGGAGCTTTGCATTTTGTATAAAATTTGGAGGTCAGAATAAATATTATTGAATAAGCGACCAGGAAGGAAATCTTTTTATGAGAATACTGGCAAACGCACTCGGTGCATTAAAAGCTATCAACTCTCTGAAATACCTGAAAGAATACAAAAAAGGTATCGACCAGTCAAGAGCATCGGGCGACCTGGAGAAGGAAAGAGAATATATACTGAAAGCCACCAGTTCATGGGGCAAACAAATGCTGAGAAAGTTCGGTGCTACAATCGATGTGAAGGGACGCGAGAATCTTCCTGTCCGGGGACCTGTAGTATACATGAGCAATCATCAGGGATATGCAGATATCATTGCGTTATGTGCTGCACTCGATACGATCCAGTATGGATACGTCGCAAAAAAGGAACTTCAGCAAGTTCCTCTGTATGGTCCATGGATCCTTGAGATCCGCAGTGTCCTGATAGAACGTGACAACCCAAGGGAATCCATAAAAGCAATTTCAAAAGGCATAAACTATATCAATGACGGGTTTTCAATGCTGATCTTTCCCGAAGGGACGCGTTCCAAAGGGCCGGAAATGGGAGAATTCAAAAAGGGTGCCATGAAGCTGGCCACAAAACCGAAAGTACCGATCATACCTGTCTCGATAAATAATTCATGGAAGTGCTTTGAAGAAGAAGGCCGCATGAAAGGCGCTGATATCGGGATCATCATTCATCCTCCTATCGAGACAAAAGATCTGAGCAAAGAAGAAGAAAAGCATCTGTCATACCGTGTTGAGGAGATCATCAGAGGCGGTGTTGAGGAGCTGCAGGGGAAATAATATTTTCCAAAGCTCAGAAACTGTACATAACAAAAAATAAATCCGCGGATTTTTCATTCACGCGGATTTTTTGTTGTTATTTTGACTAAATTTTCTGTTTTATCTAAGGCAATCAGTTTTCTAGATCCCGAGTCCAAATCGATCCTTCACTCTTTCCAGCACCGGTTCAGCGATCTCACCAGCTCTCTTAGAACCGTCTCTCAGTATATCCAGCAGTTCATCCGAATAGCGGATCTGATTGAATCTGTCCTGAATTGGAGCCAGAGACTCAGTCACGACAGTGACCAGACTCTTTTTCAAATCACCATAACCGGCTCCGTCGAATTTTGTTTCAAGCTCTGCAACAGGAGTTCCGGTAAGTGCTCCGTAGATAGTCAGAAGATTGCTGATGCCCGGCTTGTTTTCAGGATCGAATCTGATCGTCATATCTGAATCTGTCGTTGCTCTCATAATAGCCTTCTTGATTTTCTTCTCATCATCCAGAAGAGAGATCCTGCTCATTTCATTTTCGGCACTCTTGCTCATCTTGTTTGTCGGATCATCAAGAGCCATTATCCTAGCTCCCTCTTTCATGTACTGTCCCTCCGGAACAACGAAGGTGTCTTCGCCGTATTTATGATTTACACGCAGCGCTATGTCCCGGCAAAGCTCTATGTGCTGTTTCTGATCGTTTCCCACAGGAACGATATCCGTATCATACAGCAGAATATCTGCTGCCATGAGGATAGGATATGTGAAAAGTCCTGTGGGTGCTGATTCCTGACCTCTGCTCTTTGATTTAAACTGAGTCATTCTCGAAAGCTCACCGGTATATGAATTACATGTCAGTATCCACGAAAGTTCAGCATGACCTGAAACCTCAGACTGAACAAATACGATTGACTTTTCAGGATCCAGTCCTACTGCCAGATACAGAGCAGCAACATCAAGTATGTGATTTTTCAGTTCCTCAGGATCCTGCGGAACAGTGATCGAATGCATGTCGACGATGCAGTAGATACAGTCGTTTTCATCCTGCAGCGCAACAAACTGCTTAAGCGCTCCAAGATAATTGCCCAGGTGGATATTTCCTGTAGGCTGAACTCCAGAGAATACACGTTTATCAGACATATTGAATTCCTTTCTGCCGTTTATTTCAGCTTATAATTATATATTGCTATTGTTCCAGTTCTTTTGCAATGCGTTCCTTTATCTTCTTCTCGATCCTTGAGATAGTCATCTGCGATACCCCCAGCTGCTTTGCGATCTCAGACTGTGACTTTTCCTCAAAAAATCTCTGTCTGAAAACATAGCGGTCCGTCGAGCCAAGAGAATCCAGAGCCTTTTCAATGATTTCATAATCTTCCAGGCGCCTGTATCCCTCTTCTTCTGTGGCGGTATATTTTTCATATCTGCTGCCTTCACCGCTGTCTCCTTCTTCATCAAATGGCTGATTCAGGGAGTAAGCATCATATGCCAGTCCGCTCTCCATCGCTCTAAGCAGCTCGTATTCCTCTATTTTCATATGATCCGCTATTTCTTTGACAGTGGGTACACGGCCCAGCTGGCTCGTCAGATCATCCTTTGCCTTTGGCAGAGCCACCGATATTTCCTTAAGGCTTCTTGGGACTTTCATACTCCAGCCCTTATCTCGAAAATATTTTTTTATTTCCCCAAGAATAGTAGGAGTAGCAAAACTCGAAAATTCAAAACCCTTATACGGATCAAATCTTTCCACAGCAGAAATAAGAGCCATCGCACCGACCTGATAAAGATCATCTCTTTCTATTCCTTTTTTCAGATATCTTCTGATCAGAATATCTACCATATAAAGGTGATCTTCAACCAATTCGTTTCTGATGTCACGATCGCGTGTTTCGTAGAATTTTCTGAATTTTTCTATTTCATTTTCTTTGTTAACTTTATACTCCTGCATCCCTCGCCGGCCCTTGTAATCTCAACTTTATCCATGACACATTCAAGCAGCTTGATACCCATATCCCCCTCGCTTGGGCACTCAAGACAGCGGTATCTTTCCGATTTTTTAAGTGAATGACAGCCGTTTTCATCAATTACCGTAACTGTCATCTCATCATTGTTTGTTTCGAATATGACACTGTAAGTATCGCTCCAGGCACTGTAGCCGTGACATGATATCAGACGGCAGGCTTCTCCGACTGCCATCTGAAGATCATCTGTCTTTTCGATATCAAGACCATGAAGGCATGCTGCCTGTCCGACTGCCACCTTTGCGATCTTTATATATTCGGGACTTCCGGGTATCGTCAGTTTCAGACTCTCCGACATTTTATATCCCCTTTCTTTATTCTGTTTCAATTGACAGCTGCTTTCCGTCTTTTTCATCTTCAGCTCCGGCATCCTTGCTGCCATTATTGCCGTTTCCGCTGTTATCATCAATATTATCTTCTTTTATTACCTTCGTCATTGAGATGATGTTTGCATCCTTTGCAACTTTCATTATTCTGACACCCTGTGTGGCACGTCCGAGCTGAGATACCTCGCCGGCACTGATGCGTATGATAATACCGTCAGAATTTATAAGCATGATCTCATCATCGTCCTCAACCGTCGTGGCACCGATCAGATGACCTGTCTTTTTGAATTTAGTTTTATCATATGTCAGCATTCCCTTGCCGCCACGAGTCTGCGTCTTGTATTCAGAAACCGAAGTTCTCTTTCCATATCCCTTCTGAGTTACTACCAGCAGCTCCTGACCTTCCTGAACAAGATTCATTGCAACTACTTCATCATCATCCTCCAGCTTGATAGCTCTCACGCCGCCGGCATTCCTTCCCATAGGTCTGACATCTTCTTCGCCAAAGCATATGCACTTGCCGTATTTTGTAACGATGATCACCTTATCTTTTCCGCTGGATTCCCGGATATCAACGAGCTCATCTCCATCTTTGAGATTTATCGCTATGAGACCGGCCTTTCTGTTCGTATCGAATTCAGACATAGCCGTCTTTTTAATTGTGCCATTCTTTGTGACTGCAATGAGATATCTGTCTTCGGCAAAATCTTTGACAGGTATAACTGCACTGATCCTTTCTCTCTGCAGCAGATTCAGGAAGTTGACTGCAGGCGTTCCTTTGGCTGTCCTTGTAGCTTCCGGAATTTCATAAGCCTTGATCTTGTGAGCCTTACCGTAACTGGTGAAGAACATCAGATATTCATGCGTCGATGTCATTATAAGGTTCTTTACAAAATCATTTTCTCTTGTTGTTACACCTGTAACTCCCTTGCCTCCTCTTCTCTGTGTTCTGTACGTATCAGCTGGTATTCTCTTAATATACCCCAGATGTGTCAGTGTAACTGCGACATTTTCTTCTTCTATCAGATCAGCTTCATCGAACTCTTCAACGCTGGCTGTTATCTTCGTGCGTCTTTCATCAGCCCACTTTTCTTTGATTTCCATCATCTCATCGCGGACTACACCCATGAGTTTTTTCTCATCTGCCAGAAGTTCATTATAATAAGCGATCTTGACCATCAGATCGTTATATTCATTTTCAATTTTCTCCCTTTCCAGTCCCTGCAGACGGGCAAGCCTCATATCGAGTATTGCCTGTGCCTGGATATCAGAAAGTTCGAATCTGTTCATCAGGCGCTGTTTTGCATCATTATAACTCTCGCGTATTATTTTTATTATTTCATCGATATTATCAAGAGCTATTCTCAGACCTTCCAGTATGTGAGCTCTGGCTTCAGCCTTTTTTAAATCGAACTGAGTTCTTCTTGTGAGTACGTTTTTCTGATGCTTCAGATATTCAAACAGCACATCATACAACGACAGGATCTTTGGAACGCCGTCTACCAGAGCCAGCATAATGATCGAAAAACTGTCCTGCAGCTGTGTATGTTTGAACAGTTTGTTAAGAGTGATCTGCGGATTTGCGTCTCTCTTCAGTTCGATGACTATCCTCATACCTTCGCGGTTTGATTCATCTCTGATGTTTGAGATACCATCGATCCTCTTGTCTTTTACCATCTCTGCGATCTTTTCGATCAGTCTGGATTTGTTGACCTGAAAAGGTATCTCAGTGACAACTATCTGCATGCGGCCGCGTTTGGTCTCTTCGATCTCTGTCTTTGATCTGACCTTGACTTTTCCCTGACCGGTCCTGTAAGCATTTTCGATATCCTTCTTTCCCATTATGGTCGCACCGGTCGGGAAGTCAGGCCCTTTTACTATCTTCAAAAGATCATCTATCGTACAGTCCTCATGATCTATCATGTAACATGCAGCATCGATCGTCTCTCCCAGATTATGCGGAGGAATAGATGTCGCCATACCTACAGCTATACCATTTGAGCCGTTGACCAGCAGATTAGGATATCTTGCCGGCAGAATAGTAGGCTCTTCCTCCTCTTCATCAAAGTTCGGCATGAAATCGACAGTATCTTTTTCGATGTCTCTTATCATCTGCAGGGAGAAAGCACTCATTCTGGCTTCTGTATAACGCATTGCCGCAGCACTGTCACCATCTACAGAACCAAAATTACCGTGACCATCAACAAGAACATATCTCGTTGAGAAATCCTGAGCCATTCTTACCATCGCATCATATATGGAACTGTCTCCGTGCGGATGGAATTTACCCATTACCTCACCTACGATACGCGCAGATTTTTTATATGGTTTGTCAGGTGTTACGCCCAGCTGTGACATACCGTAAAGTATTCTTCTATGTACAGGCTTCATTCCGTCTCTTACGTCAGGAAGAGCCCTTCCCACGATTACACTCATCGCATAATCTATATAGGAATTTTTCATTTCATCATGGATCTCATGCTGAACCAGTTTTTTATCTTCTAATAAATTAGCCATTATTTGTTTTCCTTTATTTAACTATTTAATATTTGCTATAGTAATTCTATATATCCAGATTCTTGACGAACTTTGCGTTTTCTTCAATGAACTGTTTGCGCGGCGGTACTTTATCACCCATGAGAGTTGTGAATATCTCGTCTGCTTCTGCAACATCATCAAGTGTTATCTGAATGAGAGTACGATTGTCATAATCCATTGTCGTTTCCCACAGCTGCTGGAAACTCATCTCACCCAGACCCTTATAACGCTGTATTTCTGCTTTGCCCGGTTTTTCAGCAATTTCTTTCATCAGTTTTTCCTGTTCGGCATCTGAATATGTATAGAATACTTCCTTGCCCTTCTTCGTCTGGAAGAGAGGCGGCTGCGCTGCGTATACATATCCTTCTTCGATCAGCGGCCTCATGAATCTGAAGAAGAATGTCAGCAGCAATGTTCTGATATGAGCACCATCCACATCAGCATCCGTCATGATGATTATCTTGTGATAGCGAAGCTTATCGATATTAAAATCATCACCGATACCGCATCCGAAAGCAGTTATCATGTTCTTTATTTCATCTGAGCTCAAAATTCTGTCCAGTCTAGCTTTTTCAACATTCAGGATCTTACCTCTGAGAGGAAGAACTGCCTGTCTCAGACGGTCACGCCCCTGTTTTGCAGAACCGCCCGCAGAATCACCCTCTACAAGGAATATCTCGGAAAGTTCCGGATTCTTTTCCGAACAGTCAGCCAGTTTACCCGGCAGTGAAAGTCCTTCTACCAGATTCCCCTTGCGGCTGACATCTCTGGCTTTTCTTGCCGCCTGACGGGCACGGGATGCCTGAACGATTTTTGAGATTATTACCTTTGCCTGATTCGGATTTTCCTGAAGAAATGCTGTCAGTTCTTCATTTGTTGTTGATTCAACAAATCCTCTCATTTCGCTGTTGCCCAGCTTTGCCTTTGTCTGTCCTTCAAACTGAGGATTTGTAAGCTTGACCGATACGATAGCTGTAATACCTTCACGAACATCTTCTCCTGTGAATGCTTCATCATTTTCTTTAAGAAAATTATTTTTTCTTGCATAATCGTTGATCGTCTTTGTAAGAGCCGTCTTGAATCCAACCAGATGATATCCGCCGTCAGTTGTATTTATGTTATTTGCATACGAAAGAATAGTGTCATCATATTTATCCGTATACTGAAGGGCTATTTCCATCGACATATCACCGGCATCCCCTTTGCTCCTTCCCTCTTTTTCAAAATATATGATGTCAGGATGGATCGGTTCTTTATTCTTGTTCTGGAATGCTACAAATTCTTTGATGCCTCCTTCATAGTGAAATTCTTCTTTTTGTTTCTGATCTTTTCTCCTATCTTCAAGAGTTATCTTTATTCCCTTATTAAGAAATGCCATTTCCCTTAGTCTTCTTTCAAGAGTCTTGAAACTAAAGACAGTTTCTTCGAATATTTCAGGATCAGGCCAGAATCTGGTCTTTGAACCTGTCTTTCTGGCGTTTCCGATTTCATGCATTTTCTTTATGGTCTTTCCTCTGGAAAATTCCAGCTCGTATTTTTTACCGCCTCTTTTTACTTCTACACACATTTTTGTAGAAAGTGCGTTTACAACGCTGGCGCCTACTCCATGAAGACCGCCGGATACCTTATATCCGCCGCCGCCGAATTTACCGCCTGCGTGAAGAACAGTATGAATTACTTCAACAGCAGGTATTCCTTCCTTAGGATGTATATCGACCGGCATTCCTCTTCCATCATCCTCTACTGTTATTGAATTATCACTTTCGATCGTTACATTTATCTCTTTGCAAAAGCCGGCGAGAGCTTCGTCAACAGAGTTATCGACTATTTCATATACTAGATGATGAAGACCCTTCTCACCGGTAGATCCGATGTACATGCCTGGTCTCATTCTTACAGGCTCTAATCCTTCAAGAACCTGTATCTGTTCAGCATTATAATTTTCAAGATTTTTGTTTGATGCCATTTTTTATTATCACCTCTTACGTCTAATATAAAATACGCGTAATTATATCATAAAACAGCCCTTTATTCAATAAAACAGGCTGTTTTACATAAATATGATTTTATACTGTTTTTTTGTCTGAAAACCAGTAATTTTAAGCTTTTCAGTAATATTTTTTCAAAGGGTTATAACCCTTGTTTTGTAAAAATTTTACTTTAAGATTATTTTATATCATTTTTGGTTTTCAATAACATTTTATCAGATGAGCGAACCGCTTTTTACTTCTATCCTTCTGCTGTCCGGAAAAAAATCTGTCATCTTATCCGATATTTCTGCTGATGTTATAAAAACCTGCATTTTTTTCAGATAATCTACCAGATATCTTTGTCTTTCAATATCAAGTTCAGAAAATACATCATCCAGCAAGAGCACAGGATAATCATTCTTATCTTCATTTATCAATTCTATTTCCGCCAGTTTCATTGAAAGAGCCACGGTTCTCTGCTGCCCCTGCGATCCGTATCTTCTGGTGCTCTTCCCTTTTATCTTTATATCGATATCATCCTTGTGAGGTCCTTTTTGAGTATTCCCGTGTTCCTTGTCTCTTTCTCTCGTGCTTAACAGATTTGAAAGAAATATATTTTTCTGTTCCTTTATATCATCATAAAAAAGCACGGAAGGCTGATATTCTATGTTGGAAATTTCTTTTCCGTTAGTTATTCTTTCATGTATACCTGAGCTTATAACGGAAAGTCTTTTTATAAAATCATTTCTGTGATGAATGATCTTTGATCCTTCTTCAGCCAGCTTTTCATCCCAAATATCGAGCAGCATATCGTCAATATTTTTTTCTTTTAAATATGAATTTCTCTGATTCAGTATTTTTTTATAGGAAGATAAGCTTTCATAATACGAAAATTTCAGCTGACACAGCTCCCTGTCAATAAAATTTCTTCTTTTTTCAGGTTCATCTTTTACTATTTTAAGATCTTCAGGAGAAAAGATCACAACCAGAAAAGTGTTTATCATTTCTGATATTCTTTCTACCTTTCTTCCATTGATTTTTGCGGCTTTTCTGCCATCCTTCGCCAGAGCTATCTCAGCCTTTTCCTCTTCATCTTCGATGATATAATCTGCCTTTACCCGGCAGTAATCCCTGCCGAATCCTATCATATCACGGTCTCTGACGGTGCGAAAAGATTTGCCGAACGAAGTAAAATAAATGCTCTCAAGAAGATTTGTCTTCCCTTGAGCATTTTCTCCGAAGATCATATTGATATTCCTGCTGAATTCAGCTTCTTCCTTTTCGTAATTTCTGAATCCCTCTAAATAAATTTTCCTTACATACATATTTTTGAAAATAGATTCATTTACACTCGGGCAGCATACCTCCAAAACAGATATATGAAATTTTTTATATTAATTTGAAGGAATTCTTACCGGCAATATCAGATATTCATAACTGTTTCCTTCCAAAGGCTTTATAAGACACGGTTTGACCGCTGTATTGAATTCCATTTTTATCATTTCATCTTCTATGACTTTAAGAGCATCCATAACATATTTTGAATTGAATCCTATTTCAAGATCATTACCTGTCTTCTCCATAATGATATCTTCATTTACAGATCCTTCCTCAGAAGCAGAGCTGATATTCATCAGATTTTCCTGTATTTTGATTCTTATCAGATTATTTCTTCCTTCCTTTGCCAGAAGTGATGCTCTTTCTATTGCTTCGATCATTGAATTTCTGCTGATTTTTACAACTGTTCCGCTTTCCTTCGGAAGGATATCCTTATAACTTATAAATTCCCCGTCCAGCAGCCTCATTACTACCTTTGTTCCTTCCAGCAGCATGACCGCTTTTTTATCACTTAGTATAAAATCGATATTTTCATCTTTTTCTTCAGTTGATTCAGAGAGTATTTTGCTTATTTCATTCATTATCTTTGCACTGATAATGATCTTATCTCTTCTTTCATTTGCCATTTTCTCACGTGTGACAGCCATTCTGAACCCGTCAAGAGCAGCCATATTCAGACTGTTTTCCTCAAGTTCCATCAGAACACCTATGATTATTCCCTTCGTCTCATCGATACTTGCACAGAACTGAGTCTTTCTTATCATATCTTTCAAAATCTCTTTATTAAAAGAAAGCTGTGCCACTATGTTTTCTATCTCACCTGTATTAGGAAATTCATCTGCACTCTGTGATACACATTTTACTTTTGTGTTTGGAGTTTTTATTATCACATTGTGATTTTCAGCAACTTCTATTTCTATCTGATCTTTTGGGAGTTTTCTGATCAGATCTATAAAGAATTTGGAATCACTGATGACAATTGAACCTTCTTCTTCGACTAATGCATCAACAGTTCTTTCAATGCTCAGATCAAGATTAGAGGCAGTAAGCTTAAGTTTGTTGTCCCTGGTTGCTGTTATCAGAATACCTTTAAGAACAGGGATCGTTGTTCTTTGAGTTATTGCTTTTGAAACTGTATTTAATGCTTTTGAAAGAATTTGCTGATCGCAATAGAATTTCATTTTTTTCCTCCCGATTTAATTTTGTTTTTTCATTCCTGTGTTTTTTAATCATAGAAAATGCTTTTCTTAATATTTTTTTAGTAGTAATAGTAGTAGTACCTGTTGAAACTGTGGATAACTGTTATTTATGTGATAAAATCAGTTATCCACCGCTGTTGATAAGTCTGTTGATAACTTAATGATTTATTAAACAGCGGCTGTGAATAAATGTGGATAAACTAACTGCTGCTGATCACCTTTGTAAGATAGTCTATCGTATCCTGCAGTTCAAACAAATTATTATTGATTTTTTTGCAGGCATGAAGAACAGTAGTATGATCTCTTCCTCCGAATTCTTTTCCGATCTGCGGCAGAGAATTATCAGTCATTTCCTTACAAAGATACATTGCTATTTGTCTTGGAACGACAAGATTTCTGCTGCGTTTGGCAGAATCCATGTCTTTTATAGTTATACCATAGTGATCTGCAACAACAGATTTTATGTTTTTGATCGTTACTTTCATATCGCTTGCAGAAATGATATCTGTCAGAGTTGTCTTTGCCAGAGCCATATTTATAGGCTTGTGCATGATACCTGAAAAACTCACTATCCTTGTAAAAGCTCCTTCAAGTTCTCTTACATTATATTTGATTTTTTCGGCTATCATATATATGACCTGATTGACATCTTCATTAAGGTCTATATTTTCTATTTCTGCTTTGCTTTTCAATATTGCAACACGCGTTTCAAAGTCCGGAGCCTGTATATCAGCAGTAATATTCCACAGAAAACGAGATCTTAATCTTTCATCCAGGCCCGTCAGCTTTTGAGGAGGTCTGTCGCTGGATATAACGATTTGTTTGTTTTTGTTGTATAAGGTTTCGAATGTATGGAAGAATTCTTCTTCGGTTGCTTCTTTGCCTTCTATGAACTGTATGTCATCTATCAGCAGCACATCTATATTTCTGTACTTTCTTTTGAACTGTGCAACATTTTTATTGTTGATTGAATTGATCAGCTCGTTTGTAAACATCTCTGCTGAAACATAAAGAACCTTTTTCTTTTTGTTATTTTTGAGAATATAATGACCTATAGCATGCATCAGATGCGTTTTCCCAAGACCTGATCCGCCGTAGATAAACATCGGATTGTAATGTTTTCCCGGTGCCTCGGCAACTGCCAGTGCGACCGAGTAGGCGTATTCACTGTTTTTTCCCACAACAAAATTCTCAAAACTGAATTTTGGATTCAGATAATATTCTTCATCCAGATTGTTTGAGTTTGCGTCAAGTTTGATATTCTTTTCTCTGGGCTTTTTTTGTTCAACTAAAACAGCGTGAACACTGAGCGGCTTTTTGAACGATAAATTAACTGCACCTTCAAGAAGCTGCAGATATCTGTCATTTAGTCTTGAGATAACCATATTGTTATCGGATTCGACATACAATATATTTTGTTTTTCATCTACTTTTATTGGAACAAGAGGCAGTATCCAGGTTTTATATTGAACTTCATTAAGTTCGGACCCCAGTATTTCCAGCGTTTTGCTCCAGTTTTCTTCTAATTTTGACATTTAATTATGGACCCTTTTCTAATAGTGTGTAACTATAATACAAAAAAAGTTATCCACAGGCAAGAGTTAATTATTTTTGATTATGATCGTTAAAAAACTCAAAAATCTAAAAGTTATCAACAATGTGTGGATAACTCTGTGCACAATATCAACAGCACCACAATATATTGAAATCATTTTTTTTGATCAGATTATATGAATTTTTTTTGTTTGACACATGTTACAGCCGGCATTATACTATTTAAGCGTATGTGCCGATTGGAATTCAGAGAAGGCACATTATTTTTAGAAGTTATTATTTAATATTAATTTACCAGGAGGTAAAAAATGAAAAGAACTTATCAGCCGAAAAAAAGACAGAGAAAAAAGGAACACGGATTCAGAAAAAGAATGAGCACTCCCAGCGGAAGAAAAATTCTCAAGAAGAGAAGAGCCAGAGGCAGAAAGCGTCTTTCAGCTTAGGATCTGAATTACTTTATCATGCCGAAAAACGAAGTGCTGAGTGGAAGCAGAAACTTCAACAAAGTTTATAACAAAGGTAAATCAGTCGGTGACAGATACGTTGTCATATTTTATATGAAAAACGGTCTTGATCATAACAGACTGGCTTTTCTGGCAAGTAAAAAAGTCGGGAATGCAGTTACCAGAAACAGAGCCAGAAGACTCATGAAAGAAAGTGTCAGAACCATGGAAAAAATAGAAAAGCAAGGTTATGACATTATTTTCATAGCACGAAAAACGATAAACGGCAGAAAATGTGAAGAAGTTCAAAAATCGATAATCAAAGCCTTAAAGAGGACCGAATTAAAATAAGGGGAAAAGATGAAACAGATATTAATACTTTTGATAAAAGGATATCAAAAGTTCATATCTCCGATGTTTCCGAAAACATGCAGGTTTTATCCTACTTGTTCCGCTTACTTCATCCAGGCGCTGGAGAAGTATGGGTTTTTTAAAGGCAGTTATCTGGGGATCAGAAGAATTTCCCGGTGTCATCCGTGGAATCCGGGGGGATATGATCCTTTAAAATAATCGGAGGAAATTTTTAATGCAAACAGTTACTGGTTGGATAGCCAAGCCACTGGGATATTTCCTTGGCTGGCTGTATGATTTTGTCGGCAGTTATGGTCTGGCAATCGTTATCTTTACAATAGTTGTAAAGATATGTCTTTATCCGCTGTATGCCAAACAAATGAAATCGACTGTGGGAATGAGTAAGCTGCAGCCGAAAATAAAGGCGCTTCAGCAAAAATATGCGAATGACAAAGATACATTGAATGCAAAAATGGCAGATCTTTATCGTGAAGAGGGAATAAACCCTGCCGGAGGATGTCTGCCAATGCTGATACAGATGCCTATCATCTTTGGTCTTTTCGCTCTCCTGAGAAATCCTCTTGCTTATATGGGCAGCAGCGAACGTATGCTGTTCGCTATACATGAATCATTTTTATGGATGACTGACCTGAGTCAGCCGGATAAATGGATACTTCCGATTCTCGCCGGCATTGCTACTTTCTTTGCTTTTTCTATGCAGCAGCAACAGCAGCAGGAAATGCCGGGCGGCAATGGGGGAATGATGAAATCAATGAAGTATATCTTCCCTGTAATGATAGTAATGCTGGGAAGAACTTTTCCTGCCGGTCTTACCATATATTGGGCGCTTGGCCAGGTAATACAGATTTTCTACAATATGAGAATGAATAAGGTAAGAGCAAAGATGCTGGCAGACAGCGGGAGCAAAGGAGGAAGAAGGAGAAAATGAATTTTTCTGAGAAATATGGAAATAACATAGATGAAGCTGTTGAGCTTGCTCTCAGAGATCTAAAGGTTTCAAAAGATGAAGTAGACGTGGAAGTTCTTGAAGAGCCTTCAAAAGGATTCCTTGGTCTTGGATCAAAGCTCGCAAAAGTTCGTGTAACTTTAAAAGAAAAAACAGAGCCTGAAATACCTGCAGTTGAAGATATTATTAAATCTGTTGAGGGTGAAATTAATGTAAATTCAACGAATAACGCTGCATCAGATATTTCAGATGAGCAGGCAGTTAAGACTGATAAACATGATGAAAAGAAAAATCAGTCAAAAAGAAGATCTATTGCAAATGAAAGACCTGAGGGTCTTGAGCCTGCGGATGATCATATCGCAGTAGAATTTCTTAAAAAAACAACTCAGGAAATGGGAATGGATCTTACTTTCTCATGCATGGCGAATGAAGATAATGTTTATGTTGATATCAAAGGCGATGATGCCGGAAATATCATTGGTAAAAGAGGACAGACACTCGATGCTGTTCAGTATCTTACATCGCTTGTTGTTAATAAAGACAGCAGTAAATATATCAGAGTAATACTCGATGCTGAAAACTACAGGGCAAAGCGTGAAAAAACTTTGCAGCAGCTTGCTGACAGACTTGCAGGCAAAGTAGTGCGTACAAAACGCAGTGTAAGACTTGAACCAATGAACCCATATGAAAGAATGGTGATTCACGCTGCTCTTCAGGGAAACAAAAAGGTTACTACAAGAAGTGAAGGTGAAGAGCCATATCGCAGGTTGATAATTGATCTGAAAAAATAAGAAAGAGTTTTTAGCCCGCGGTACTCTGCGGGCTATTTATTTTCTTTGCTTTGCTTGCTATCATTAAGTACCGGCAAATGCAAAATATATATTATATCTGTAAATAATTATTTTTGATTTTGAAGTAATAATGAATAACTTTAATTTTGATGATACTATAGCTGCTGTTTCAACAGCATATGGTGAAGGCGGAATAGGGATAATTCGAATGAGCGGGGATTCTTCGAAAGATATCCTCGGTTTGTTATTCCGGCGTTTTGATGATGATGGCAGACCTCAGAAAATAAGCATTGAAAACAGAAAGCTTACATATGGCAATATCATAGATCCAGAAACAGGAGAAAATATCGATGAGGTTCTGGCGGTTTATATGCCGGCGCCTCATACATATACGACAGAGGATGTCGTTGAGATAGATTGCCATGGAAGTATAGTTTCTTTGAGGAGGATCCTTTCTCTTTGCCTTGAGAACGGAGCCAGACTTGCTGAAAAAGGAGAATTTACAAAACGTGCATTTCTTGGGGGCAGACTGGATCTGAGTCAGGCTGAGGCTGTTATAGATATGATCAAGGCTAAAACGGACAGTGGATTTGATTCGGCTATTGGTCAGCTGGAGGGCAGACTTTCGCGTGTAATAAGGGACCTGCGTCAGAAGATACTTGACGTTCTTGTCAATATTACTGTAAATATTGATTATCCTGATGAAGACATTGAAGAAATATTTTATTCTGATATAATCAGTCAGCTCACTGATGTGAAAGATAAGATCGATGATCTCATCAAGGAAGGTGAAAAAGGACGTATAGTGCGGGAGGGACTGGATATTGCGATAATAGGAAAGCCGAACGTAGGTAAATCATCTCTTATGAATGCACTTCTCAGAGAAACCAGGGCGATCGTCACAGATATTCCGGGAACGACCAGAGATACCATTGAAGAAAGCGTCAATATCGGAGGAATACCTGTAAGACTTACAGATACAGCAGGTATCAGAGAAACTGATGATACCATAGAAAAGATAGGAATCAGCCGCAGCATCAACAGCATAAGATCAGCCGATCTCATAATAATGCTGATAGATGTCAGCCGGGAGCTTGAATCTGAGGACATGGATATCATTTCAGAACTCAAAGACAGAAAGGTGATCGTCCTTGCCAACAAGCAGGACCTGGATAAAAAACTGAATACTGAGGATATAAGAAAACTGATCCCTGACAGTATGATAATAGAAACTTCTCTTGCTGAAGGAAGTGAAGATGAAGGTATCTGTGAAATGGAGAATGCCATTACCGACATGGTTATGGGCGGAGAGATCAGACAGTCCGGCAGCATGATGGTCACGAATGTAAGACATCTGGATCTTTTAAAAAATAGTTTATCGGCGTTAGGCGATGCGATTGCGATTTCAAGGCTGGGAGAGCCTCTTGAATTGATCGAGATAGATATCAGCAATGCATATTCTTATCTCGGTGAGATCATTGGAGAAGAGGTAAACGACGACATTTTAAATGAAGTTTTTTCCAGATTCTGTCTTGGTAAATAAAATTTCCTGATAATAGATATGGAGATCTCAAAGTAATAGGATATAAGTTATGAATTATGAAATGGGAAAATATGACATTATAGTTGTTGGCGCAGGTCATGCAGGCTGTGAGGCTGCACTGGCTTCTGCAAGAATGGGTAAGCAGACTTTGCTGCTGGCTATAAATCTCGAGTCACTTGCAATGATGCCATGTAATCCTTCAATCGGAGGTACCGGGAAAGGTCATCTTGTTCATGAAATAGATGCTCTTGGCGGTGAAATGGGTATAAATATCGATAAATCATTTATCCAGTCCAGGATGCTCAATACTGCAAAAGGTCCTGCTGTTCATTCGCTGAGAGCACAGGCTGATAAGACCAGATATCATATCGAGATGAAAAAGACCATTGAGAAACAGAAAAATCTCGATCTTAAGCAGGGAGAAGTCGTTGAACTGATCGTTGAAGAAGCTGAAATAAAAGGTGTATGCTTGAGGACCGGAGGCATTTTCAGGGCAAACGCTGTTATTTTGGCAACAGGTACTTTTCTCGGCGGAAAGATATTCATAGGCAACAGTGCTTATGAGAGCGGACCTTCGGGTCTTGCTGCATCTACTATTCTGGCTCAGAATTTGCGTGATCTTGGTATGCCGATGAGAAGATTCAAAACCGGTACTCCTGCCAGAGCACTTGCTTCTTCGATCGATTTCAGCAAAATGAAAGAACAGCCCGGTGATGAGGAAATCAGTCCTTTTTCTTTTATGAATGATGAACTTGATCGTGATCAGATCAAGTGCTATCTGACATATACGAATGAAAGAACTCATACTATAATAAGAAATAATTTTTCCAGATCAGCACTTTTCGGCGGCCAGATCGAAGGTGTTGGTCCTCGTTATTGTCCATCTATTGAGGACAAAATCAATCGTTTCAAGGATCGTGACCGTCATCAGCTCTTTGTTGAGCCAGAAGGACTTGAGACAGAAGAGATGTATTTGCAGGGAATGTCTACTTCTCTTCCTGAAGATGTTCAATATGAATTTTACAGAACGATACCCGGTCTTGAGAATCTGGAGATTTCCAGACCCGGATATGCGATCGAGTATGACTGCATAGATCCGCAGGAGCTGACAGCAGCACTTGAGTATCGCCGGATCAGCGGTCTTTTCTGTGCCGGACAATTCAACGGCAGCTCGGGATATGAAGAAGCAGCGGCTCAGGGGCTGATGGCAGGTATCAATGCCGTGCTGAAACTGCGAGGTGAAGATCCGTTCATTCTTGGCAGAGATGAAGCGTATATTGGTGTTCTGATCGATGACCTTGTTTTTAAAGGAACTAATGAACCTTACAGGATCATGACTTCACGTGCAGAATACAGACTGCTGCTGCGGCAGGACAACGCAGATGAAAGACTCACTGAAAAATCGTACAAATTGGGACTTGCAACGAAAGAGAGGTATGACAAATATATTCGCAAAAAGGCTGTCATAGAGCAGGAAATAGAAAGACTGAGAAATACGAAAGTCAAAGAGGAAATAATCAATCCTGTTCTTGATAAGATCGGCAGTTCGCCTGTGAATAAATCTGTTTCTCTGATGGAATTGATGAAAAGGCCTGAAATCACTTATGATTCACTTGCTCCTGCTGATCCTGAAAGACCGAAACTTATGAGGAGGATAGCTGCTCAGGTCGAAGTCAGAATCAAATATGAAGGGTATATTGGCAAGCAGCTTGAGAGAGTTGAAAAATTCAAGAGGATGGAAAATAAAAAAATCCCTCAGGATATCGTTTATGCTGATATAGATGGTCTGAGGCTGGAAGCGAGACAAAAACTTGATAAGCTGAAACCTCAGTCTCTCGGTCAGGCCGGAAGAATTTCAGGGGTTTCTCCGGCAGATATAAATGTTCTGCTGATCTATCTTGAAAGATACAGAAGGATTGATAAGGGTGAGTAATCAGAATGAGTGAATTATTGGATGTAATAAAAGCAATATTGAGCAGTGACAACAAAGACGGCAATGCTGCAATTACTGAGGCTGAAATGCAGTTATCCGAGAAAATTGTTTCTGAAAAAATGAACATTTTATGTGAATACAGGAGCAGATTACTTGAAATCAATAAAATGGTAAATTTAACCAGAATTGTTGATCCTGATGAATTTGACAGGAAACATTATATTGATTCTTTGATGTGCACGCAAAGTAAGGAGTTCAGATCTTCAGAAAGAATCATTGATATTGGCAGCGGCGGTGGTTTTCCCGGTGTACCTCTTGCTGTTCTGTTTGATAACAAGGAATTTGTTCTTATGGATTCTTCTGGAAAACGAATGAAGATCGTACAGCAGATTTGTGATGAACTGAATATCAGAAATGTCACAGCTATTCATGGTCGTGCCGAAGAACTTGGACGAAAAGCGGAGTACAGAGAACAATTTGATCTCTGTGTTTCCAGAGCTGTCGCCTCTATGTCTACTCTGTCTGAATATTGCCTTCCTTTTGTTGTGAAAGGCGGTACATTTATCGCATATAAAGGACCCGGAAGTGATGCAGAAATATCATCAGCAAAAAACGCTGTCAGTTTGCTTGGCGGATATATTGACAGGGTTGAAGAAACTGCAGACTCTTCTTTTGCAGTTTCCGGAAATGAGGGGCACCGACTCGTTTATATTCAAAAAATAAATAATACTCCTGAAAAATATCCCCGTGGCGGCGGCAAGCCATCTAAGAAGCCACTGTAAATTATAGAATGTTTCACGTGAAACATTCTATATATATAATGAATTAATAAATTATCTGTAAGAGTAAATGTTTCACGTGAAACATTTATTTTTTATAGAATAATATGTAGAATAATATAGTGAAATGATATATAATCAAAATACATCTCAGATAAATATATGAAGGAGGTATAAATTTGGGTAAGGCCATTGCAATATTTAACCAAAAAGGCGGCGTCGGAAAAACAACAACAAATATCAATCTGGCCGCATGCCTTGCTGTTAAGGGGAAGAAAATACTGGTTTTAGATATTGACCCTCAGGGAAATACCACCAGCGGGCTTGGAGTATCAAAAACAGGTCAGGAATTTACAACATATGATGTTTTGACAAACAGTGATCTTAATATTGATGATGCAATAGTACATACACAGACGGAAGGGCTTGATTTAATTCCCGGAAGTGTCGAACTGGCAGGTGCTGAAGTTGAACTGGTACAGCTGGATCACAGAGAGAGCAGGCTCAAAACGGCACTTGCGCCGATCAAGAGCAGATATGATTATATATTTATAGATTGTCCGCCTTCACTCGGTCTTTTGACGATCAATTCATTGACTGCAGTGGATTCCGTTCTCATTCCGATACAATGTGAATATTATGCACTTGAAGGGGTCAGTCAGCTGATGAGCACGATTGAGATCGTTAAAGCAAAACTGAATCCTGATCTTGAGATCGAAGGTGTTATTCTCAGTATGTTTGACGGACGTACTAATCTCTCGATCCAGGTCGTTGAGGAAGTAAAAAAATACTTCAGGGAAAAAGTTTATACTACTGTGATCCCCAGAAATGTCAGACTTGCTGAGGCGCCAAGTTATGGTATGCCAATAGTAAAATATGACCCGAATTCCACAGGCGCAGAAGCATATTCGGAATTTGCCGATGAATTTTTAAGTCTGGAGGAGTAGGGAAATGGCAGGAAAAAAGAAAAATACCGGTTTGGGAAAAGGTCTTGATGCGCTGTTTGGTGAAATGAACGCTGAAACTCTAAAGCAGTCAAAACGTGGAGGATCTGCAAAAATAGATCAACCCGGCACAACTGATATATCAATTGATGACATAAAACCGAATGCAAATCAGCCTCGAAAGGTTTTTGATGAAGAAGGACTGAATGATCTTGCAGAGTCCATAAAAGAGCATGGAATCATCCAGCCTATCATTGTTCGTCCCAGCAATGGAATATATGAGATAGTTGCAGGAGAGCGCAGATGGCGCGCGTCAAGACTGGCAGGATTGAAAGAAGTCCCTTGCCTTGTTCGTGAGTTGTCGGACGAGGAATTAATGCTGCTGGCAATTGTAGAAAACATGCAGCGAGAGGATTTGAATCCGATAGAAGAGGCAGAAGGTCTTGATCATATGATGTCTGTATATGGCCTGACGCAAGAGCAGGTCTCAAAAAGTGTCGGAAAAAGCAGACCGTACATTACGAATTCGCTACGTCTGCTGAAACTTCCTAAAGAAGTCCGGAACATGATGAGCGATGGCAAATTATCCGGAGGTCACGGACGGGCACTTTTGTCATTCAAATCAGATAAAGACAGAATCAGAGTGGCTAAACAGATTGAAAAAGAAGGTCTATCAGTCAGAGATGTGGAAAAATTGAGCGGCCAGGAAAATAAGAAAGGTAAAGTCAGAAAGGGAAGACCTGCTGAAAGGAATGCCGATGTTCTTCATGTCGAGGCAGAATTGAAAGAACATCTGGGAACTAAAGTGAATCTGAGGCTGGGTGTAAAGCGCGGAAAGATTGAAATAGAATACTATAGCAGAGATGAACTGGAAAGACTGATAGATTTGCTCCGCAGCGTATAAAAGGAGCTCACTGCATCTCAAAATTAATATTAAATACAAATGTTTCACGTGAAACATTTGTGAAAAGGAAATAATAGTAGATTAATATTTGTTCAAAAAAGACAGAGTCAATTGCCTCTGTCTTTTAGCTAAAAAATGGGCAAAAATAATAAAAAAATGTTATGATGTAACTGTATGAATAAAAGTATATTCATGCATCTGATTTGTGAAATCAGAGATTTTTTAGAATTATTCAGAGAAAAGCAGATCAAATATTAACAGATAAAAAAGGGAATGTTATGAAAAAGATATTATATATTTTATTGATAATGATGATAGCAGTGGTAATGACATTATTCATTGGCTGCGGAGATAATAATGATAGCAGCAGCTCAGGAAAAGATAGTAATATAAAGTATAAAGAAATTGGATCATGGGAGAAGACAAAGAAAAAAGCAGAAGCGGACAAGAAAAAGCATACAGTTGAATTCAGAATAAACAAGGTAGAAACTAGACCGGACAAAGTAGCCAAAGAAATCGAAAAATACAACTCTTCCGCAAAAGGTGACTTGATAGAGACTGACAGTGAAAATGATAAGACCGGATATATAATAGCGTATTATGATGTGAAGTTCCCGAAAGATTTTCCGGACAGCGACTTTGGGATCACGGACGTGGCAATTAAATTCAAAATCACATCTATGGATGGAAAAGAAGAATTAACAGCCGGAAATACAGTATACAAAGGTCTGTCGGAAGCAAAGGAAATCGGGGATATGCCGGTTGGATATGATTTTTATTCAGGACAGACATATAAAGGGAAAATACTATATTTGATGGTAAAAGATTATACAGACTATTGCATCAAAGGCGGCGGATACTATTTTAAGGCACCTGAAAACAAGTAAAATCAAAGAATTTAAAAGAATCATCCACAAATAATTAAATAAAAATGTGCACATAACAATAATAATAATACCCAAAAATGTGTTAAACCGTGTACAAAATAAAGATGAAATAAAGTAATGAACCAACAGAAAATGTAAAATAATGGTATATCATCAACTGATATATTAAATATTAGATAAAATACTCAGATAGTAAACAGTAATGATATCAAATTCAAAGAATGACTGATAACAGAAAAGAAGTATTTAAAAAAAGCAGAACAGGGATAAAAAAGGATATCGATGTTATAGTTGCACTGATCGTATTTGCTGCAGCAATCATTGCATCGATCACCTTCGATTTCTCTCTTGTCATTCCTATGGCCATAGGGTATGTATGTTTTACGTGTGCGGGAATTTATCGCGGCAGAAAAATGAAAGAACTGATAAAGATATCAGGTGAAGG
Source organism: uncultured Eubacteriales bacterium (assembly GCA_902803725.1). GTDB lineage: Bacteria > Bacillota > Clostridia > Peptostreptococcales > Anaerovoracaceae > UBA3738. The sequence goes on along the minus strand of CADCRD010000133.1, from coordinate 2,581 downwards.
TTTCAGGGAAGCGCTGATTGTAGTATCTGTTATACTGATGATAGGACTTGTTACAGGAACATGGCGCAGCAGCGGACTGATTGCATTATTTGTTGATTTCGGTATAAGCATGATAACCCCAAAAGCATTCATTTTACTGGCTTTTGCTTTATGCTGCATATTCTCATATGCAATGGGAACCAGTTTTGGAGTTGTAGGAACTTTGGGCGTCATACTGATGTCGCTGGCAAGAGCTGGTGATGTGAATACTGCAGTTGTTGCCGGAGCAGTGTTAAGTGGTGCATATTTTGGCGACAGATTCTCACCTGTATCATCGAGCATGCTGCTCACTGCGGCAGTTACAGGTACAAAGCCGGAGGAAAATCTGCCGCTGATGGCAAAGACTATGATCATCCCTGTGGCATTGTCAGCAGGAGTCTATATGTTTTTTTCTATGAGTAATCCTATCAGTCATGTTGATAGTGACATTGTGCAGGCGATAAAAACGACATTTGATATGAACTGGATCGTTGCAATTCCGGCGTTGATATTGATCGTGCTGCCTCTGGTCAGGGTAAAAGTTAAATGGGCAGTACTGGCAAGTGCAGCAGCGGCATTTCTGGTAACCGTATTTATTCAGCAGACATCGGTGGCAGATGCAATAAAATATGCTGTGTTCGGTTACAGCGCTGCAGGAGAAATGGGAAGGATATTTTCAGGCGGCGGAATGTTTTCGATGCTCGAAGTCAGCGGGATCATATTGATATCCTGTTCATATTCATCGATCATTGAAGAGACAAAGATGTTTCAAGGCATACAGACTCTGCTGTCAAATGGCTGCAGAAAAACCGGGAGAGTTTTCATGACATTCATCTCCGGACTGGCATTTTCGGCAATTTTCTGCAATCAGTCCGTCGCAACTATAATGTGTGCTGTGATGCTGGATCAGCCGTATAAAGATACGGGAGGAGATAATACAGAACTGGCCATAGATATTGAGAACACAACGATCGTTACAACAGGTTGGATACCCTGGTCGATATTCATGGCTGTACCGCTGAGTATGCTGGATGCCCCGGTGGTGTCAGCGTTATATGCTGTTTTTATATTCCTGATGCCGATCTGCCATATGCTGACAAAGAAATGGATGTGGCCGCGGATACATGTTCGCTGATCTTTAGCGGCAGTAAGTGTCTGCCGTATCACAGCAGTGAGATAAATGCCTGCATCTGCGGTGAGACCCATTTCTTTTTGTGATAAATGACTTTTGTAATATAAGACTCCGTGATCCCGTCGACGTGGAGTCTTTTTACTTTGCCGTCGTCAACGTAGTGTTGAGAAGCGAAATCCAGCAGGAATGTCACGGCATTGCTTTCAGAGGCGATCTGGAGCAGCAGATCTGTTGTGCCGGCGGTGAGGAAAGGATGAAAATCCAGTCCGGCCGCCTTCATATATTTGCCTAATGTAACTGCCGATTTTTGTGTTGTTACAAATTCTTCTTTTGCCAGCTCCCTGAGAGTAACTTTCTTTTTCTTTGCCAGCGGATGATCTTTGGAAACAACAAAACTCAGAGGCTCCTTTCGCTCGTAGACGCTGATCATATCATCCGGCAGCGGACCTCCTCCGAGCAGGTACAAAAGATCAAGTTCGTTGTGACGCAGCATCTCAAACAGCAAAGGTGGTGATTCAGACTCAACAGCAACGCATATTTCAGGGAATCGATCATGAAGTTCCAGGATAAGTCCGGGCAGCTGCAGCTGGGACAGGGAATTCACGGACCCGAGCCTCAGCAGGCCGGAAGGTTCATTTGAAGGCCGGATCGATTCTGCCGCAATTTTTACTTCACGCAGAATATCGAGAGCATGCTCATAAAAACACCTGCCCTCTTCGGTAAGATGGACCTGTTTGCCTATTCTTTCAAAAAAGAGCACACCGAATTCATCTTCAAGCTGTTTGATATGAACGGTCACGGTAGACTGTGTATAACCAAGAAGATCAGCGGCAGCAGAAAAGCTGCCTGTTTCGACTGCAGATACGAATGTTTCAATGTTTCTTATTTCCATATCGTTTTCCTCAGCTTATAGCGCGGACTCCTGTAAAAGACAGTTATTGTATATTTAAAAAATCAAACTATAACATTGAATTTATTAATTATACAAATATATATTGCAATGTTAATATGAAAACACAGGGAAGTCAACCCTGGGTAATCAGAATAAAAAAGTGTGAAAAATAAATGTGAAAAAGATAATCACAGAAAGAAGGAACAAAAATGGCTGTGAAACTGATTAAAAACAAAGATGTCATTACGGGATCGATTGTTTTCATGGCAAGTGTTATAGCTGCAGCAATAACGGAAATGTACCTGATCGTACCAATGACAGTCGGTTATATATGTTACGCTTTGATCGCGGCGAACCGTGGTTTGAGCGTCCGGAAAATAAAGGAAATGTCTGTCCGGGGGGCAAAGGAATCTATGGGAGTCGTGTCTACACTGTTGCTCATCGGTATGGTCTCAGCTGCATGGCGCGCCGGTGGTACAATAGCCATTTTCGTTCACTATGGTCTGATGCTCATTACGCCTTCGATGTTCCTGCTGCTG
>CADCRD010000132.1 GCA_902803725.1 uncultured Eubacteriales bacterium | reverse complement strand
TCCTTGCCTCTTACCAGGTCTGTGACCGGCTTGAGTTTGATCGGAGACATTCTGACATATTTGGCAATTGCTTTTGCTTCCATTGTTATGATGTTCTCCTTTCTTACTTGGTCTTTTTATCGGCTGCATGGCCTCTGTATGTTCTGGTTGGAGCAAATTCTCCAAGTCTGTGACCTACCATGTCTTCTGTGATGTATACCGGAACATGTTTTCTGCCGTCATGTACGGCGATCGTATGTCCTACCATCTGCGGGAATATCGTTGATGGTCTTGACCATGTTTTGACGACCTTCTTTTCGTTGGCTGCATTCATCTCTTCGATTGCTCTGAGCAGCTTTGGTTCAACGAAGGGGCCTTTCTTTACTGATCTACCCATTTATTTAATGCTCCTTCCTGATTATTTTTCGTTTCTTCTCTTAACAATATATCTGTTGGAGTCTTTGCCGCGCTTTCTTGTCTTAAGACCAAGAGCAGGCTTACCCCAGGGAGTTACAGGGCCTACACGGCCGATTCCGGCTTTTCCTTCGCCGCCGCCATGCGGGTGATCATTCGGGTTCATTACGGAACCTCTTACTGTAGGTCTGATGCCCATGTGGCGTTTTCTTCCGGCTTTACCGATGCTGATGTTCTGATGGTCTCCGTTTCCTACTTCGCCGATCGTGGCTCTGCAGTCCATTCTTACCTTTCTGACTTCTCCGGATGGCAGTCTTACCTGCGCGAATTCGCCTTCCTTAGCCATGAGCTGCGCACCGTTTCCGGCTGATCTTACCATCTGAGCGCCTTTGCCCGGTTTGAGCTCAACGTTGTGGATTATTGTACCCAGAGGAATGTTTGCCAGCGGCAGAGCATTTCCTACTTTGATATCTGCATCAGCTCCGGATTCGATGATATCGCCAACCTTCAGATCTTTCGGAGCTATTATATAAGCCTTGTGGCCGTCTGCATAAACGACCAGAGCGATGTTGGCTGTTCTGTTCGGATCATATTCAATAGTAGCAACTTTTGCCGGAATACCATCCTTTGTTCTCTTGAAGTCGATGATTCTGTACTTGGGTCTTGTGCCGCCGCCTCTGTGTCTGACGGTGATCTTGCCTCTGACGTTTCTTCCGGCATGCTTCTTCAGGGTCACGGTGAGAGATTTTTCCGGTTTATCCGTTGTGATCTCCTCAAATGTTGAAACCGTCATTCCGCGAAGGCCCGGAGTCGTTGGATTGTATTTTTTGATACCCATATTATTTGCCTCCTCTTACAGTCCCTGGAAGAATTCGATTTCCTTGCTGTCGTCTGTAAGCGTTACGATCGCTTTTTTGTAAGCAGCTGTCATACCGGAATTTCTTCCCATTCTCTTTAACTTACCGTTCACATTCATTACATTTACTTTTTTGACCTCTACGCCGAAGATTTCCTCAACTGCATTTTTGATCTGCGTCTTGTTGGCTCTTCTGTCAACTTTGAATGTGTATTTTTTTGCCTGAGCATCCGCCATACTCTTTTCGGATACTACCGGCTTGATTATTACGTCGTAAGGGGTTTTCATTATGAATACACCTCCTCGATTTTATTGAGCGCATCCTTTGTTACGATGAAGCTAGTGTGATTTATGATCTCATAAACATTCATTGTTGTAACAAGTGCTGTTCTTACGCCCGGGATGTTCGATGCTGATCTGATAACATTGTCATCTTTCTCAGCTGTTACGATCAGGGCTTTCTTTTCTGCATTAACGTTTGCGAGCACCTTTACCATCTCTTTTGTCTTCGGCTCTTCGAACTTCAGATCTTCCAAAACGATGATTTCGTTTTCCTGAACCTTTGAAGAGAGTGCTGACAGCATTGCCAGTCTTCTGACCTTCTTTGGAACTGTGTATCTGTAGCTGCGCGGCTTTGGTGCGAATACTACGCCGCCTCCTACCTGTGTCGGGTCAGTGGAACTTCCCTGTCTGTGACGTCCTGTGCCCTTCTGTCTGAACGGCTTTCTGCCGCCTCCTCTTACTTCAGCTCTTGTCTTAGCTGACTGTGTTCCCTGTCTTCTGTTTGCCAGATGATTTTTAACAACTGCATGGACAGCATGTTCGTTTGGTTCGATGCCGAAGATCTCATCTTTGAGTTCTATGGTCCCGGCTTCTGCTCCGTCCATGGTGAGAACTTTTACCTGTGCCATTTCTTATTTCCTCCTTCCTGAAGTATCCCTTGTTATTTCTGGCCTTTTACTGCGTAACGGATCTTCAGAAGGCCGCCTTTTCCTCCCGGTACGGCTCCCTTGACCAGTAAAAGATTCTTTTCTTCAATAACTTTTACGAGAACTACGTTCTGAACTGTTACGGTTTCTCTTCCCATTCTTCCCGGAGCTTTGTTGCCTTTGAAGACTCTTCCAGGATAGGATGCGCCTGCCAGAGCACCGGCAAGTCTCTTGTGTTTTGAACCGTGGCTCATCGGGCCTCTGTGATGTCCGTGTCTTTTAATGTTGCCCTGAGTTCCCTTACCTTTTGATGTTCCTGTGATGTCAAGCTTGCTGCCTTCTTCGAAATCAGCGACTGTGATCACCTGTCCGACTTCGTAATTCTCACCTTCTTCAGGTCTGAATTCAGCAAGATACTTTTTCAGATCGACGCCGGCCTTTTCAAAATGTCCGGTCATCGGCTTGTTGACTCTGTGAGCCTTCTGATCTTCAAAGCCGATCTGTACACCATCGTAACCGTCTGTTTCAGCTGTCTTTACCTGTGTAACGACTACGGGGCCTGCTTCGATCACTGTTACAGGAATGACTTCACCGCTTTCTGTGAATATCTGGGTCATTCCTATTTTCTTTCCCAGTAATGTTTTCATATTCAACCTCCTTGGATCTTACAGCGGATCGCCTTTTGATGCCTTCCGCTCCGATTCAGTCTGCCGGCGTGAGTTCCGGCCGTCCGGGATTCGCGGATGATCTTCCGGCGATCATTCTAAGGGGAGTTCCCTTAAAGACTATAATTTGATTTCTATGTCTACGCCTGCCGGAAGCTCAAGCTTTGTAAGAGCATCCGTTGTCTTGGCTGTAGCGCTCATAATGTCGATGAGTCTCTTGTGAGTCCTCTGTTCAAACTGCTCTCTGGAGTCTTTGTACTTGTGTACGGCTCTCAGGATCGTTACTACTTCCTTTTCTGTCGGAAGCGGAATGGGGCCGCTGACTTCAGCACCTGTCTTTTTGACCGTGTCCACGATCTTTGCTGCTGATTTGTCGAGCAGCGCGTGATCATAAGCCTTAAGCTTGATTCTGATCTTTGTGAGTTCACTCATTTTCATTTCTCCTTTTCTTTGTTTTGTACCGATTTCGCTATTCTCGTACAAGGGCTTGTGCCCGTTTTCCATGTTTTTTCAAGGTGTTTGGACATTTTGCATTAGCTGTTCAGCTGTCGCGAATGATCCCGCCTGCTACCAACACCCGGCCGTGCGTTTTTCGTCTTGTGACACAGCCTGAAAACACGGGCGAACCCTTCGCCCCCGTCCCGCGGGGACAATTCTCAGTGGAAATTACCTGATAGCTCAGCAACTTCCCACCTCTTCGCCTTATTTCGCAAGCTTTGTAAGTATATATCAAGGAAATAATGAATGCAAGGTTTTTTTGCAAAAAAAGCGATTGTTTTTTGTGTTTTTTTCTCACGAAAAAACACGTGATTTCAACGTGTTTCGGGCACACCCCTCTAACACTTGTCCACGTGTTTTATTTCAGACAATTCAAGCACTCATTTTATTGTGCCTGAATACGTATTTACAATGCAAAACACCTACATGTTGATTCCGCTTCCGCGCCTTTGCACTCTGCGATCCTCTCAGTCCACAAATACACTGCCTCCGATGAATTCTCTCAAAATAGAATTGTTGACTATCAGATGGTCATCCTCTATCGTTTCAAAGAATCTTAAAAATGCCAGCAGTCTCCGTGCCTCAGCATATTCTTCCTGATCAGGAGTGATCTCTTTCAGGAGAGGCGCTGCATATTTTTTCAATACACCGATCTCGTATACATGCATTGTGTTGATGAATACATCCGCTTCTCCGTTAAACGGAAAGACATTTTTGTTTTCTCCTGCCCTCACACTGGGCCATGATTTGATGGTGCTTGCCGCCGTATGATCCCTGAACTGATAGTCTCTGACGATCCTGCGCAGCATCCTGGCATCAGTTACAGATATCCTGTTGTGATCGTCAATGTTCAGCTGGGTCAGCGGGCTGATATATATTTTGAATTTTTCTTTATCGTCTATTGCGGGAGTCATCTTTTTGTTCAGCGCATGGATCCCTTCAATGACTATTGGATCACCGTGCTCTATTGATGTTATCCGCTTACCATATTTTTTCACACCTTCAATGAAATCAAATTCAGGCAGATCTACCTTCTGTCCTGCCAGCAGCGCATTCATGTCTCTGTTGAACATTTCAACTTCAACGGCTTCGAGACACTCATAATCCTTCTCCCCTTTTTCATTCAGCGGAGTATCCTCCCTGTTTTTGAAATAATCATCGGTTCCCAGATAGAGTGGTTTTTTGCCGTTCACTTTCAGCTGGATGCAAAGCCGGCGGGCAAAGGTCGTCTTTCCCGATGAGGAAGGTCCGGATATCAGAATGATGCGTTTTTTCTCCTTGATTATCCTCTGAGCCAGTTCAATTATGTTTTGTTCATGCAATGCCTCTGACAGTTGAATGATCTCTTTGACTTCTCCTTTTCTGATCTTGTTGTTCAGATCCAGGACAAACTGGGTGCCCAGAACTTTCTGCCATTTTTTTGTCTGCATGAATGCCGAATACAGTTTTCTGTCATCAATATACTGAAGGCCTGAACCTTCCCTCTTTTCCGGAAGAGCCAGCAGTATTCCTCTTCGGTATCTTTTTACTTCGAACCCTGTGATATATGATGTTGACGGAACCATGACCCCATAGAAAAAATTGATGAATCCTTCAAGACTGTAATATACGAATTTATCAACATTCTTAAACTGTTCAACTATGCGCAGCTTTTCACTCAGCCCTGCCCATTCGAATTCCATCTTTGCGGCTTTGCGGTCAGCTGTGACCTTGAAAAACTGCATGTCCTTTTCAACTATTTCGTTCATTCGCTGTCTGATCGCGTCCAGTGCTTCATCCGGGATCTCCTCGCCGTCATTTATCTCTGTGTACAGCCCTTTGCTCAGAGCAGCCATAACTTCAACCTTCTGCCGTCCCATCGTTTCTTCAACTGCCTTGAGATATATCATTATCAGACCATGCTGATATACAAGTCTTCCCACATGTGATCTCATGTCAAGGAATTCTATGCTGCACGGCTCTTCAATGCGTTCCGTCAGGCCGGCATATCGATTGTTGACTTTAGCCAGCAGGACAGTATACGGAGCTGCGTCCTCAAATTCAAGATAAACGTCCCTGATCTTTGTTCCTTTTTCGACCTCGATTTCTATCGGTTCTGCTCCCGAATATAGTATAAGCCTTATCTTCACTTCATGGCCCTCCGTTACATCTTTCATTTTTGCAATGAATCCTTTTGCTTTTTTGTTATTATAACATTATTTGCAGTTTTCTCCTCAAAAAAGAAAAAGAACTGCGCACGCAATTCTTTTTCGCAGCACATGATACTGTTTGCACCGCTTATAGGATCACCACATTTCCTTGTT
>CADCRD010000131.1 GCA_902803725.1 uncultured Eubacteriales bacterium | reverse complement strand
TGGATGATCTGATGATAGTTTTCGGGGGATATCCCGCCAATGGCATATACGGGTATCGAAACACTGCGGACAACATCATTCAGCAGAGAAAGACCTTTGGGTGCCAGGCCTTTTTTGCAATCAGTCTCAAAGACATGGCCGAATGTTATGTAAGAACAGCCAAGGGATTCAGCAAGCTGAGCGTCTTCGACTGAATGACAGGAAGCACCAAGATATGTATGTTTGTCTGTGCAGCCTTGATGCTTACGATACTTTTTTAATTTGTGGAGCGGCAGGTGAAGATGATCTGTAAAACCGATGCCGGTAAAAAAATGCGCAATAAAAACAACTCCTGCATTATCGCAGATTTTTTTGACTTCACGGGCCAGTTTTTCATACTCCGGAAAAGACAAATCTTTTTCGCGCAGCATTATGCCCCAAAATTCAGTCTGCCGCTTATTGTCTGAGTTATTAAGTTCATTTCCCGCACAGGCGATGCCGCGAAGACGATCAAGAAAATCGTCTTCACAGAGATGCCTGTTGGTCACACATATCAATTTATTTTTCATTTTTTCTTTGGATTCGATCCGACTGCGTTCTCCTATACTACGTTGAGATAATTATTATACATACAGATAGTCATTCAGTACGGGCTGCAGTCCCTGACCGGACATGTCGCTGTACATCTGATCGAAACTGCGTCCGTCGCTTATCTCGAATTGCTCATCGCCTTCATCTGCATCTGTTTCTTCGCCTGTGTATTTGCTCTCGTGATCGCCTATGCCAGTTGATACTCCTGCAGAAACTTTTGTTGCAGCGATCTTCGCTATGCCGTTGCGGAATGTATCGCTTTCGCGGGAGGATACAACGATCTGCGCGAAAGGCAGGAATATACGATAAGCGCACAGTATCTGGCACAGTTTGCTTTCGCTTACATCCAGCGGATTGATCTTGTCGTTGTTGATGATAGGTCTCAGACGCGGACAGGAAAGAGACATTTCTGCATGTGGATATTTGCGCTGCAGATAGTAAACGTGCAGTGCCGTTGCAAGGGCATCTTTACGGAAATCGGAAAGACCCAGCAGAGCTGAAAAACCAACGCCTCGCATGCCGCCCATGATAGCGCGTTCCTGAGCTTCGAATCTGTATGGCCAGATGCGTTTGTGGCCCATCAGATGCAGCGTTTCGTATTTGTCTGAATCGTAAGTTTCCTGGAATACGGTGACATAGTCAGCACCGCATTCGTGCAGGTATCTGTATTCATTGACGTTAACAGGATAGATCTCAAGACCTACGTTCCTGAAATATTTACGAGCCATCCTGCAGGCTTCACCGATATATTCGATGCTGCTCATTGTCTTGCTTTCACCTGTCAGTATGAGGATCTCCTCGATGCCGGACTTCGCGATTATCCTCATTTCTTTCTCTATCTGATCACCTGTCAGCTTCATGCGGCTGATATCGTTATAGCAGTTGAATCCGCAGTATACGCAATAGTTCTCACAGTAGTTCGCAATGTACAGAGGAGTAAAGATATAGACTGTGTTTCCGAAATGTTTGCTTGTCTCTGCCTGAGCCTTTGCAGCCATCTTTTCAAGGAACGGCTCCGCGGCGGGAGAGAGCAGAGCTTTAAAATCTTCGATGGTACAGTTTTCATGTTCCAGTGCGCGCATTACATCTTTAGCCGTATATGAATCGTAATCATAAGCATTCATTCCGGTCATGACTTTATCCCTTATTTCTGTTCCGATCTGGTCCATGCCCTCCATGTATTTCATGTGATCTGCCCTGAAAGAAGGATCGTTTTCCAGTCTGTGTTTTTTGGCAAGAGCCTCTTCGGACAATTTGCCGGAATCAACAAAAAAATTATTTTCCATTTAATACACACTCCTTATGTTATACAAGAATTATTCAGTCATGGAGAAAACCTGTCAGCGGGTCGCTGGCGGCAGCACCTCTCTGGAGCACTCTTCCAAGACCTGAAAGATAAGCTTTTCTGCCGGCTTCTATTGCCTGTCTGAATGCGGCTGCCATCATCGGCAGATCGCCTGCGGTCGCCAGTGCCGTATTAGCCATGATAGCGTCAGCACCCATTTCCATTGCCTCGCAGGCCTGTGACGGACGGCCGATCCCTGCATCCACTATGATCGGCACATCGATCTCGTTGATGAGTATCTGAATGAATTCTTTTGTCGCGAGGCCTTTGTTGGATCCGATGGGCGAAGCCAGCGGCATTATTGTTGCGGCCCCTGCGTTTACCATATCTCTTGCATCATTGAGATCCGGATACATGTATGGCATTACCACAAATCCCTCATTTGCAAGGATTTCGGTGGCTTTGACGGTTTCCTTGTTGTCCGGAAGCAGATATTTGCTGTCGCGCATGATCTCGATCTTTACAAAGTCACCGCACCCCAGCTCTCTTGCCAGTCTTGCGATGCGGACCGCTTCATCGGCGTTCCTTGCTCCCGAAGTATTCGGAAGCAGAGTGATGTCTTCCGGTATATGATCCAGGATGCTTTCTTCTTTTTTAGTATTCGTTCTTCTTACTGCCAGAGTGATTATCTGAGCACCGGCATCCCTGATCGCCGATTCGATCAGATCCATAGAGTATTTTCCGGAGCCCAATATGAATCTTGAATCAAATTCATGACCTCCGATCATCAGTTTGTCATTTTGCATTTTTTCAGCTGTATGATCCTATCGCGGGGATCATATCCTCCTTTCTTAATATGTTATTTCACTTACGTTTTTTTGATTTGGCATAATTAGTTCAATGACCATTTTCTGTTTATGATATTGCAGGCCCGTATCCTGTCAGCAGCTGCAATACCAGATGAGCCTGATGAGCTGCGACGATCGCAACTCTTGTTCCCAGCAGTGAATCTTCTTTATCCACATCGCTGCTTTCATCTCCGCATAGATAGAAATTCCGGCTGATGCGTCTCGTTTTTATATCATTGGCCGGACCAGTGCCTGCCATTCCCGATCCTGTTATGAGTGTTTTTCCGGGATGGTTCTCAAGAATGTGATTGGCCAGCATGGCCTTTGATTCGGCTTTGTCGAAAGCTTCACAGACAATGGATTCATTTTTAAAGAGTCCGTTTACAGAGGTTTCATCTATACGCAGGATCTCTGCCGTTACATTGCAGTAAGGTGTGATGCGCGATAGATTTTCTTTTAACGCGACGACTTTCGGCATCCCGATCTGATCCGCAAAATAATATTGACGGTTCAGATTGGTGATCTCCACTTTATCAAAGTCTATGATGTGAAGATGTCCGACACCTGCCCTTGCCAGGTGTACTGCTATATTTGATCCCAGCCCGCCGGCGCCGCATATCGCAACGTGAGCATGCATGAATCTCTCCTGAAGCTGATTGCCTTGCTTTTCAGCAAGGGCATCCCGCCATGAATCAAGTGTTATTGAATTGCTGTGCATATCAGCCACCTCCAACGAAGTTCACTATTTCGCAGTTATCTCCGTCTGCGAAAACATATTTTCCGTAATCTGCCTTTGGCAGGATCTTGCCGTTGATTTCCACGGCGATCCTTGTTCTGTCGATATCTGCTTCTTTAAGGTAGACATCCAACGTTTTGCCTGCGGCATCGATATCGGAGCCATTGATTCTGACCATTTTTTCCTCCATTCCTTTCAGATAATAAAAATCGGGAAGCTATGTAGGGCTTCCCGTTCAAATCTTTCGTTTTCCCTACGTTGGCATTATCCAAATCAGGTTTTAAGGGTCGAAGGTCAAACCTTCCTCTCAGCCCGTACGAATCGGGCTCCCCATTCAATTGTCGGACACAGTATACTACTATTGTGTGCATTTTTCAATATGGAAATTTTGAAATCAGATGCACCGTCATATATGCGATTTTGCGGGTATATAAACTTGCGTATTCATAGCATTGGTCCATATGTACAATCAAATGATCGAATTTTGACAGCTTGCAGTTATAATGCTGTATAATAATTAAGCAGACAAAATATTAAAAGAATAGTTATCTGGTCATAACAGCGCAAGAGATTAAAATGAAGGAGAGTCATCATGAGAGGAACGATCGAATTAAGGACTGAACGATTATTACTGCGCCGGCATCATACCGGTGATGCAAAGATCCTGCATGAAGAATTCGGATGTGATCCTAAGATGTTTGAATACTCAGGCTGGAATCCTTATGAAACAGCTGAGATGGCAGAGAATACTGTCAGAGAATTCATCGCGAGTTATGATGATCCGCGTTTTTACGGATGGGCGATCGATCTGAACGGTCAGCTTGTCGGGACTATCGGGGCTTATGATTATGATGATGAGATCGGACAGATCGAAGTGGGGATGAGCATCAAAAGAGACTGCTGGGGAAAAGGCTTTGCCGGCGAAGCCCTGACGGCTGTTATCCATTATCTGTCGGAGCAGGAGGGCATCAGGAATGTTACGGCCTGGTGTGCGAGTGATAATATCGGTTCGATGAAGGTCATGAAAAAGGCAGGCATGATCCTGACCGAAAAACAGACCGGTGCGCTGGAAATCAGCGGAGAGCGGTATGATAAACTGATTTTCAATACGGACATTTGATGTTCAAATCATGTTATAATCAAACTGAACAGGGATAGTTTTTAAAAAAGGGGGTATTAATATGATCGCAAAAAGTATGACGCCATTTGTAAGAGGTTCATCTGAAATCAGAAAGATGTTTGAAGAAGGCAAAAAGATGGCTGAGATATACGGCGCAGAAAACGTTTATGACTACAGTGTGGGAAATCCGGGACTCCATCCGCCGAAAGAAGTGTATGACGCTATAGACCATATCAACCACGATCTGGATCCTCATATGGTCCACGGCTACATGGCCAATGCCGGGCACGTAAGTACGAGACAGACAGTTGCAGATGATCTGAACAAAAGATTCGGAACAGATTACACGATCGATAACATCATCATGACAGTAGGAGCCGGTTCGGCGATCAATGCGCTGATGAAGACGATATACGATCCCGGCGACAAGCAGATCGTTTTCGCACCTTACTTTGTGGAATATGACAACTGGGCCGGAAATTATTATGCAGAGTCGATCGTGGTCCGGTCGAATGAAGCAAATGGATTTGAACCTGATCCGGAAGACCTGAAGAAAGCGCTTACTCCGGATGTAAAGGCAGTGATAATAAACAATCCAAACAATCCCACCGGAGTGATCTACTCTGAAGAGACCATCATAGGTCTGACAAACGTTCTTAAGGAAGCGGAAAGAGAGTTCGGCCATCCGGTCTACATCATATCAGACGAGCCGTACAGAGAACTGGTATACACCGATCAGGAAGTTCCGTTTATCCCAAATTACTACGACAACACACTGATAGCTTATTCATGGTCTAAATCTCTGTCGCTTCCCGGGGAGAGGATCGGATACCTTGCGATCTCACCAAAGTCTGACGATCCGGAAGAGTTTTTCGGAGCGGCGGTAGTTGCCAGCCGGGTAAGCGGAGCAACGAATGCGCCGTCTCTTCAGCAGCTGATCATAGATGAATGTATAGACGCTCAGGTGGATATCTCGTATTACAAAAAGAATGCGGAAGATCTTTACAAAATCGTAACAGATGCCGGATTTACAGCGTTAAAACCGCAGGGAGCATTCTACATGTGGGTGAAATCACCGGTAGCCGATGAACATGAATTCATAGATGCGCTGAAGCAGGAAAGAATTCTCGGTGTAGCAGGAAGTGCCTTCGCAGGTCCCGGATATATAAGATTATCATTCTGCATCTCAAATGAAACAATAATGAACTCAGCAGAGTCCTTCAGGAGAGCAGGAAATAAATATTTTAAATAAGTATCAGGGGGCAGGAAAAATGGTTCAAAGATGATACAGACAGGCCGGCTTGCGTTGACAAACAGCCGGCTTTCAAATATAATTATTCGGCGTAAAAATAACGGCACACATA
>CADCRD010000130.1 GCA_902803725.1 uncultured Eubacteriales bacterium | reverse complement strand
GATCCTTACGAACTGTTCAGGAGCATTTGGCGTGGCGGTCGCGGAACATGCAGTTATGATGCTTCTTGAGATACTGCGGAAACAGCCTGCTTATCAGAAACTTGTCAGTGAGCGAGTGTTCAGGTACGATCTCGATGTACGCTCGATAATAGATCTTCCGATCACGATCCTGGGGACAGGTGATCTGGGATGCGAAACAGCAAAAAGACTGCGGGCCTTTGAGCCGGCGAGCATCACAGGCGTTAATGTCAAAGGGCGCAACCCGGACGGGTTGTTTGACCGTGTTGTGACGCAGGACAGAGTCGAAGAAGTTCTGCCTGAGACCGGTGCGCTGATAATGTGCCTGCCGGGGACGCCGGAGACAAAGGGGTTTATGGACGCAGCGAGGCTAAGCCTTCTTCCGCGGGAAGCGGTGCTGGTCAATGTTGGGCGTGGCAATGCCATAGTGCAAACCGACCTGATCAAAGCGCTTACTGATGGCACTATAAGCTACGCCGCTCTTGATGTCTATGAAAAAGAGCCTCTGAAGGCTGATGATCCTGTTTATGACTGCCCGAATCTGCTGATGACGCCACATGCCAGCGGAAGCATTCAGATGCCGCACACAGTACGCAGGACTTTTGAAATTTTTTATGAGAATCTAGATAACTATCTGCACGGGCGTCAGTTGTTTAATGTAGTAGATCAGCAACGCGGATATTAGACTATTTCCGCAAAACGTGGTCTGCAAAGCGCGCGAAAGAAAAGATAAGCTGTGGCGAAATGCAGAATGAGAAAATGTTTATATTATGTTGAAAATACTGCTTTGCAGTGATGGTTTTTCGTTGCAAGCACTCGCTTTATGTGATATTGTATTTGCTGTTAACGACTGCGGCAGATAAAAGAAATCGGCTTGTAAAACAAGATGCTCTGCCGGAAAATCAGGACGCATCTCATTCGATGCGAGTGATAATGAAAGGAATGATGAAAATGGGAAAAGCAAACAAAGGACCGTACTACATCTCTACACCAATTTATTATCCGAGTGACAATCTTCACATCGGACATACATACTGTACAGTTATGGCAGATGCCATGGCAAGATTCAAGAGAGCAACAGGTTATGATGTTTTTTTCATAACAGGTACGGACGAACATGGACAGAAGATCCAGCAGATCGCTGAAGGAAAAGGCATGACTGCGCAGCAGTATGTCGATCACATTGTTGCAGGTATCAAAGACCTGTGGTCAACGATGGAAATATCATATGACAGATTTTACAGAACTACGGAAGAAGCGCACATGGAAAGAGTTCAGCGCATGTTCCAGAAGATGTATGACAAAGGGGATATTTACCTTGGAAAATATGAAGGACATTATTGCACACCATGCGAGTCATTCTGGACTGAGCAGCAGCTGGTAGACGGATGCTGCCCGGACTGCGGAAGACCCGTTACCTATGCCAGCGAAGAAGCTTATTTCTTCAAAATGTCAAAATATGCTGACAGACTGCTGGCAAATTTCAAAGAAAATCCTGACTTCCTGACACCTGAGACGAGAAGAAACGAAATGATTGCTTTTATCGAGCAGGGGCTGGAAGATCTGTGTGTATCGAGAACGAGTTTTGACTGGGGTGTTCCGGTGCCGTTCGATCCGAAACATGTAATATATGTATGGTTTGATGCAGTTGCTTATTATGTAACAGCTCTGGGAATGCCGGATGCTGACCCCGATGTCATCACAGAAATGTACAAGAAATTCTGGCCGATCGATTATCATCTGGTCGGTAAGGAAATAGTAAGATTCCATACGATCATCTGGCCGGCTATGCTGATGAGTCTTGATCTGCCTCTCCCGCAGCATGTCAAAGGCCACGGCTGGCTGCTGATCGACGGCGGCAAGATGAGCAAATCAAAGGGCAATGTCGTAGATCCGGTACTGCTGATCGAGCGTTACGGAATCGACGCGCTGAAATACTTCCTGCTCAGAGAGTACACTTTCGGACAGGATGGAGTATTCACAAACGAAGTAATGCTCAAGAGAATGAACTATGATCTGGCGAACGACCTGGGAAATCTGGTATCGAGAACAGTTTCCATGATAGAAAAATACTGCGGCGGCATCATCCCGGCAGCAGGAGCTGAAGAGGGACCGGACGCTGACCTGAAGAAGGTCGCAACAGAGTGTGCCGATAAGGTCGAAGCTGCAATGAATGAATGGAAATTTAACAATGCACTGGAAGAGATCTGGAATGTTGTAAGCAGAGCAAACAAATACATCGACGAGACGACTCCATGGATCCTTGCCAAGGATGAATCACAGAAGGCCAGACTGGATGTCATCATGCACAATCTGGCAGAGGCACTGAGGATCATCGCCAACCTGATCTATCCGTTTATGCACACGACATCAACGGAAATCGAAAGACAGCTTGGTCTGCCTACAGAAGAGCCTGACTGGGATGAAACAAGAGTGTTTGATATGATCGGCGGCGAAAAGGTTTGCAAGGGCGATCCGATTTTCCCGCGTATCGATATAGAAAAAGAACTGGCTGAACTGGAAAAGATCAAAGAAGCAAATATGGCTGCAGCTGCAGCGGCTAAGGCAGAAACTGCAGGTTCTGAAAACGGTTCCGGTGACAATGGCAGCGAGAATGCGACAGGTGCAGACAAAGCTGCTGAGCTCGGTGTTACGCTCAGACCGGTCGGTGAAGCTGATGAAGACGGAGCAGTTATCAGCGCAGTAAAAGATACGATCAAGTTTAAAGATTTCCAGAAACTTGATCTGAGACTGGGCACAGTAGTGAAATGCGAAGCTCATCCGGATTCGGACAAGCTGCTCATCTTCCAGATCAGTATCGGCAGTGAGATCAGACAGATCCTCTCCGGATGTGCAGACTGGATCACACCGGAAGAAGCCGTAGG
>CADCRD010000129.1 GCA_902803725.1 uncultured Eubacteriales bacterium | reverse complement strand
GGAACCCATCAGGGCACGGTTGGCATCGTCATTCTCCAGGAACGGGATCATAGCCGTAGCGACTGATACTACCTGCTTTGGCGATACGTCCATGTAATCGATGCGTTCTCTTGCAACAAGGTCTATCTCGCCGCCTCTTCCTCTGGATGCGACTCTGGCATTTACGAAGTGGCCTTCGGAATCCAGAGGCTCATTGGCCTGAGCAACGATCTTTCTTTCTTCCTCGTCTGCAGACAGATACTGTATCTCTTCTGTGACTACACCGTCTTTTACGACCCTGTACGGCGTTTCGATGAATCCGTATTTGTTTATGATTCCGTATGTTGTAAGCGAACCGATAAGTCCGATGTTCGGGCCTTCAGGAGTCTCGATCGGGCACATTCTTCCGTAGTGGGAATGATGTACGTCACGCACCTGGAAACCTGCTCTTTCTCTTGTCAGACCACCCGGTCCAAGTGCTGACAGTCTTCTTTTATGTGTAAGCTCTGCCAGAGGGTTTGTCTGATCCATGAACTGGGACAGCTGTGAACTTCCGAAGAATTCCTTTATAGCAGCCGTTACAGGTCTGATATTCATCAGCTGCTGCGGTGATGTCGCTTCAACATCGTTCGTTGTCATTCTCTCTCTGACAACTCTTTCCATACGGGAAAGCCCTATGCGGAACTGATTCTGCAATAGTTCACCTACTGTTCTCAGACGGCGGTTGCCCAGATGGTCAATGTCATCTGTGTTTCCTATGCCATAGTTCAGATTCAGCATGTAGCTGACAGAAGCAAGTATGTCATCTATGATTATATGCTTCGGACAAAGAGCTTTTTTCCTTGACTTCAGTGCTGCCCTGATCTCTTCTTCACTATTTGACTCGTTAAGGATCTGCATGAGAACAGGATAGTATACCTTATCCATCAGTTTCAGATCTGATACGTCAAAGTCTATATATTGAGCCAGTTCAACAAAGTTATTGCCTATGACCTTTGTCTTTTCACTGTGCTCCTCATCCGTATAGCACCATACGAACTTTACACCGGCATTCTCGATGGCAACAGCTGTTGCAAGATCTATCATATCACCTTCGCAGGCGAGTATCTCTACGGTTGCGGGATCTGCAACATCCTGCGCAACTGTTACGTTCTCAAGTCTGTTGGAAAGTCCGAGTTTTTTATTGTATTTGAATCTGCCGACACCCGAGATGTCATATCTCTTGGGGTCGAACAACATTGATTTAATGAGTGAAAATGCACTTTCCGGCGTCGGCGGTTCGCCCGGCCTCAGCATTCTGTAGATGCCGGTGAGACCTTCAACGCCCTCTTTACTCTGGTCTTTTTCCATGGTCTTTTCGAGTCTGATATCATCGCCGAATACTTCGCGGATATCATCATTCGTGCTGAGCCTGAGACCCTCATTACAGTTCACGCCCAGTCTTTCCTGCTCATCTTCAATATACATATCCATTGCACGCAGGAAAATAGTCAGAGGCTGCTTTCTTGTTCTGTCAACACGAACCGAAAGAACTTCATTTGAATCCGTTTCATATTCGAGCCATGCACCTCTGTTCGGGATCACTGTCGTCTTGAACAATCCTTTACCGGATTTGTCCATGGCCACTTCGTAGTACGGTCCGGGTGAACGGACGAGCTGTGTGACAACGACACGTTCTGCGCCATTATATATAAATGTACCTTTTTCGGTCATCAGTGGAAAATCTCCCATGAAGACTTCCTGTTCCTTGACCTCGCCTGTTTCATTGGTTATAAGTCTTACTTTAACCTTAAGCGGAGCCGCATAAGTAGCGTCCCTTTCCTTACAAGTCTCCTGATCATACTTCGGGGGATCGGAAAGCGAGTAATCAATGAATTCCAGAACCAGATTGTTGGCATAATCCGTAATGGGAGAAATATCATCAAATACTTCTCTGAGTCCTTCCTTGAGGAAATTCTCGTAGGATTTTGTCTGGATCTGGATCAGGTTCGGCATTTCCGCAACTTCATTGATTTTCGAAAATGTCTGACGCTCTTTTCTGCCTAACATGACGGCTTTTGGCATAATCATCACTCCTTAAAATCTTACAAACATATTACATCGCAGTCTAATATGTTACCACACACTTATCAAGCCGTCAAGAAATATTTGCAAAATATTCCCCTTCAGCCCGGTCAGTTTAATTCTTTTGTATTACGGCAGACGCCCGTATACAACATATTGGATTTTCCATTCACATCTCAACAAAGCAGAAGAATCGAAGCTCCGCGAAAGGAGCTTCGATCCAGTATTATCGTTCTTTAAATTTCCGATATTTATCTTCTGCCATATAAGTTTTGCGCTGTGCTTTCTTATTTGAGTTCTACTGTAGCGCCTACTTCTTCCAGCTGAGCCTTGATAGCTTCTGCTTCTGCCGGTTCTACGTCTTCCTTTACAGGGCTCGGAGCTCCGTCTACTACAGCCTTTGCTTCTTTCAGGCCAAGACCTGTGATCTCTCTTACAGCCTTGATGACCTTGATCTTTTCTGC
>CADCRD010000128.1 GCA_902803725.1 uncultured Eubacteriales bacterium | reverse complement strand
GATCATGAGAGAGCGTAATATTCATATGGGCTTTGGTGTCGGAGGGCTGACAAAAGCCATGTGCCAGCTGCTTGATGACGGAATGGCGAGAACGATGCTGGATGTTCAGGATTTCGACCTGGATGCGGTCAGTAATCTTAAGAGTGTCAATCATCACAGGATAGCTGCAAATGTTTATGCGAATCCAATGAACAAGGGCGCCGTAGTAAACAAGCTGGACTATGTAGTGCTGGCTTCTCTGGAAGTAGACGTGCATTTCAACTGCAATGTCGTGGTCGGCTCAGACGGCATGATCACAGGCGCACAAGGCGGTCATCCTGATACAGCACAGGGAGCAAAATGCGCTATAGTCATCTGTCCGCTGCTGCAGGGACGCATACCGGCGATCTGTTCAGAAGTTACGACAGTAACGACGCCCGGCGAAAGCATCGATGTGGTTGTCACAGATTATGGCGTGGCTGTCAATCCGGCCAGAAAAGATATTCTCGAGGCTCTTGAAAAAGCTGACTGCGTGCCGCTGGTCACAATCGAAGAACTGAGAGATATCGCTTACTCGATAGTCGGCGAACCGGAAAAGGTTCAGTTTGAAGACCGCATTGTGGGCATCATCGAGGCCAGAGACGGAACGGTAATGGATGTGGTCAGACAGATCAAAGAGATAGACAATGATCACTGAAATAAAGCAAAATGACAGATATGCGCAGCAGCAGTTGGATGTCCTGCTTGTGCAGGAGGGTATCCGGCGCGACAGAAATCTGGATTACACGTGCGGAATATTTGATGACAGCTATGATCTGCTGGCAACAGGCAGCTGCTTTAAAAACACGATACGATGTACTGCGGTAGCTGCTGATCATCAGGGAGAAGGCCTGCTCAATCAGATCATGTCACATCTGATGACTGTACAGGCTGAGCGTGGCAATTCACATGTTTTTGTGTACACAAAACCTGAGAGTTCGGCATTTTTTGCAGATATCGGGTTTTATGAGATCGTACGTACGGACAGTGTGGTTTTTATGGAAAACCGCCGCGGCGGGCTGGACAACTGGATCAGTGAACTGCAGGCTGATCATCAGGGAAAGGACGAAACACACAGGATCTCTGCAATTGTGATGAATGCGAATCCATTTACGAATGGTCACAGATATCTGGCTGAAAGAGCTGCGCGTGACAGCAAGCTGGTACATATTTTTGTTGTGAGCGAAGATGCCGGGCCGGTTCCTGTCGATGTGAGGAGCAGACTGGTCAGGGAAGGCACAGCTGATCTTGATAATGTCATCTGTCATGATTCAGGAGATTACATAATCAGTTCGGCGACGTTCCCGGGTTATTTTCTGAATGATGAAGAGGATGCTGTCAGGGCACAGGCTGAGCTGGATATCAAAGTATTTTCGCTTATCGCAAAACAGCTGGGGATAACCGTGAGATATGCGGGAGATGAACCATACAGCAGCACCACGGCAATCTATAATGAGATCATGAAGAGTCATCTTCCTGAGGCGGGGATCGATTTTCGTGAATTGCCGAGGATGGAGCAGGACGGTCAGCCGGTAAGTGCCAGCATGGTGCGGAGGCTGATCCGCGAAAGCAAGGATCATGAAGACATGCTGGTCAGGATCGGGAGCTTTGTGCCGCCTGCGACCATGGAGTATTTTCGCTCTGAAGAATCTGAGAATGTCATTAGTGCAATTATGCGTGAAGAGGCCGGCAAAAAATCAGAGCCGGTGTATGACACGGAGAGAATTTAAGATTTGGAAGCGACACTGACAGAAATACTAAACGCGAGAGAAGAACGAATGAGAGAACAAAACGAGATGATTTCCTTGTATGGAAAGCCTCTTGTTTCGTTTACAATGAATATCGCAGGTCCTGTCAAGAACAGCCTTCTGATACAAAAGGCATTTGAAGAAGGGCTGCTGCTGCTGGACAAGAAATTAAAGGCAAATAAATTCAAAGTTATCGAATGCAGGCAAAAGCGTGCGGTAACAGGATGTGAAGCACTGTATTCAGTCAGTCTGGAAGATGCGAAAAAGATGAGCAGCGAATCATCTGCAGCAGATGAAGAAGCGGTATTGCTGAAAACGATATGCGTCTCAATAGAGGAGGAATCCGGGCTGGGACGTCTTTTTGATATGGATGTTATCAGTCCGGAAGGCCGCAAGCTCGAAAGAGTTGTTGAAAGAAAATGTCTGATCTGCGGTGCGCCAGGAAAGGGATGTGCATCCAGGAGGACTCATCCTGTAAGCGAGCTTATGGAAAAGACTAAAGAAATGATCTCAGATTACTTCGAAAATGCCGGGACTGGCTGTTCTGCTGAAGCGGAAGCTGACCGTATTTCGGAAATGGTAACGGATGCGCTGATGGAAGAGGTGCTGACGACTCCCAAACCCGGATTGGTCGACAGGAACAATAACGGCAGTCATGAAGATATGGATATCGAAACGTTCAGGGTCAGTGCCCGGGCGCTTCGGGAT
>CADCRD010000127.1 GCA_902803725.1 uncultured Eubacteriales bacterium | reverse complement strand
GTTTTGTAGTGATATATTCAAAGAATTAAACAAATTCCAGTTTGTAGAGCAGTTATCTTTCAGAATAAAGGGCAGTTTAGTCTTTCAGAATGATCGACGACAGGGAGTGTCATGAAATGAGTGAATGCAGTAAAGAAAGGAAAAAACAATTAACCGTAGACCTTTTGATCATTGCGATCACAGTGGCCGTTGTGCTGGTGCTTGTCATGGGTGTATGGGGGAGCGGATTGAACCGCTTTGCACATGATCAGACAAAGAACATCGTGCTCAGGGTTGCCGTCATCGGCATATGCTGTCAATATGGGCTGGCCGGACTGGGGCTTACGATCGTGTGCCTGATCAGGAAAGAGAAATTCACGCAGTTCGGGCTGACGACAAAGAAGATAGTCCCTGCTGTTTTATTGAGTCTTGCCTGCTGTATCCCGGATTTTATTTACTGTCTTGCGAGAGGGAAAGTACATGCGTGGTGCCCGTTCTGGGATGTTAATACCACTCGGGAGGTGTTATCGAGTCCGTTGCCCTATAATGTTATCGCATTCCTCATAACAGCTGTCTGTTGGGGGTTTTTTGAAGGCTTCAACTATGTGGTCATAAGGGACAAGATCAGTGAGATGTCTCCGTCAAAATATCGCTTTTGGGACTGGGGAGCATTTATATGCGCGGTCATGTGTATCCTGATCCATGGAGCGGTGGGCGTGACGCCGGATGCATTGGTAGAAATGGTCACAACGATGATCCTGATCTACGGGATGCTGATCGTCAGGAAGGAAACCGGAAATGCATGGGGATGCATCGCTGTTTTTTTCTTTTACTGGAATGCTTTATAAACCGGGAATGATCAGACCTGAAAGGAGCAGCGGGTAATGGACGCAGGTTTAGAGAGAAAAAAATGGATCTGAACAGGATGGTATCTAAAGCAGGCTCGGCGATCGTAACAGTCACAGTATTTCTGTTTGCCATATTTCTGATAATCGATTTTTCTATGGGGGGCTACTTTGTCTGCCTTATCCTGCCGGTAGGGTTTATCATGATGACGGCAGGTCTGCACAGCGAGTGCGAAGGTGACCGCAAAGTCGCCGCGAATATCGGCTTGATCCTTGCTGCGGTGTACAGCACGTTTATTATGCTTGTCTATTTTTCACAGCTGACTACGGTAAATAACGAACAGCTGAATGAACAGGCAGCGAAGCTGTTAGAATTCAACAAGTATGGGCTTATCTTCAACTACGACCTGCTCGGCTACGGTTTAATGGCACTTTCCACCTTTTTTACGGGACTTTCGATGAAGCCGAAAAACAAGGCGGATAAGTGGCTCAGAGCACTGTTGATGATACATGGAGTATTCTACTTCAGCTGCACGTTTATGCCGATCACGGGAATGTTCGCAAGGATGTCCTCCGGCGGCGGCAACGGAATCGGCGGAAGGCTTGCTCTTGTTGTCTGGTGTGTATATTTTCTGCCTATCGGAATACTTTCATTCCTTCATTTCCATTCCGGCAAAGAATAAATGCTGAAAAAAGTCAGTTCGCAACCAAATTTAACAAAAAAGAGCAAAATATGTAAGCTTCGCTTGATAGACAGGCGGAGCTTGCTTTCTTATAATTTAGAAAAATGTTAAAATATTTAGCAAAGGTGGTAAAATTATGAGAAAGACATACTTGGATAATATTCGCTGGATAACAGTAGTGCTGGTTGTCATCTATCATGTAATTTACATTTTCAACGGTGTAACTCAGCATGGGATCATCGGTCCCTTCAGCGAACATCAGCCCCAGGATACCTATCAGTACATCGTATATCCATGGTTCATGCTGCTACTCTTTGTGGTGTCCGGTATGTCAGCCCGCTACGAACTGGGTAAACGAACAGAGAAGGAATTCATCAGAGTAAGGACGAGAAAACTTCTTGTGCCTTCAACGATAGGTCTTCTGGTGTTCGGCTGGGTTCTTGGCTACTACAACATGCTGATGTCCGGTGCATTCGATTCCATGGGCAGTGTACCAAAGCCTGTTCTTTTCCTGATAATGGCAGTCAGCGGTTCCGGCCCTCTGTGGTACATTCAGATGCTTTGGCTCTTCAGCCTGATACTGGTACTGATCAGAAAG
>CADCRD010000126.1 GCA_902803725.1 uncultured Eubacteriales bacterium | reverse complement strand
GAACCTGACAGGAGGTTTGAAGAAGATGCTCTGCGCATACTCCGGGGGATCAGATTTGCGTCACAGCTGGGATTTGATATTGAAAATGAAACGGCTGTGTCTCTTGTGCGAAACACGCCCCTTTTGGATAATATAGCAGCTGAACGGATCAGAGTCGAGTTTGATAAATTGCTGTCAGGCAGGCATGCGGCCCGGGTCCTGGAACAGTACCGTGATGTTATTGCCAGATTTATCCCTGAGATCAGGCCGATGTTCGGTCTGGATCAGGAAAACCCTTTTCATCTTTATGATGTGTGGATGCATACTCTCCATGCTGTGGACGCCATCCGGACGGAGGCAAGCAAGCCATATGAAGCCGGATCCGCAGAAGCGGCATGTCCACTCCTTATTGCGGCATTTTTTCACGATATAGGCAAACCGCCCTGCAAGACAGTAGAGAACGGATGGGGCCATTTTTACGGTCATGAAAAGACTGGTGCAGAAATGACGAACAACATAATGCACAGGCTTAAATATGATAATGAAACCAGGAAAACAGTTATTAAACTGATTGAAAAACATGGCATCGTTTTTGATCCGGCCGGTAAGCAGGCCAGACGCCTGCTTTATCGTATGGGTGAGGATGATCTGCGCCGTCTGATCGCTTTGGAACGTGCTGATGTGAGTGCGCAGCATCCCGACTATGTCCGTGAGCGCCTTGCGAACATTGCTGCATTTGAAGAGAGGGTAGATGAACTCATCGCTGAAAAACAGGTATTTTCGATGAAGGACATGGCAGTTAACGGCAAAGATCTGATCAAAATGGGCGTTCCTCAGGGGAAAGAAATCGGCAGGATCAAGAATGAACTCATGCGCATGATCGTGGATGGCGAACTGGAAAACGAACGTGATATTCTGATCGGACAGATCAAAAAAATACTAAAACAAGACAGAAAAAGGAACAAAAATGAAAGAAATAAAGATATCTGAGATAGAAGGTTTTCGCATTGGACATGCACAGAGTGAAAAAGGAGCAACAGGCTGCAGCGCAGTCATATGTGAAAAAGGTGCAGTCACAGGGTGTGATATCAGAGGCGGCGGTCCGGCCAGCAGAGAAACACCGCTGCTGGAACCTGTAAAGAATGCACAGCAGATACAGTGTGTAATGCTGTCAGGAGGCAGCGCGTTTGGTCTTGCGGCATGTGATGGTGCGATGATGTATCTTGAAGAACACAGGATCGGGTATGAGCTTGGTCCGTTCGTGATACCTCTTGTTGTCGGTGCAAGTATATTCGATCTGGCTGTTGGTGAACCGGGGATCAGACCGGACAGAGAAATGGGCTATATTGCATGCAGAGCTGCGTTTGAAGGAGAACACGGCAATGGAATGGCGGATCCCGCTCCCCAGGGGAATGTCGGCGCCGGACTTGGCGCGACGGTAGGAAAGATCAACGGCCCTCTGCATGCCATGAAGAGCGGGCTGGGGATCTGGGCCTGTGAGTCTGAGGGCGTAAAGTGCGGCGCTGTCGCGGTCGTAAATGCTCTGGGCGATGTTTTAAAGGATGGACAGATAATTGCCGGCTGTACAGACAATGACGGCAGTTTTGCAGATTCACAGAAAATATTGATGGAACGTGTGAATGAAGATCAGATAATCGACCGTGCCGCCAATACGACACTGGTGTGCGTCATAACGAATGCGAAGGTCACAAAGAGTGAGGCTAATAAGGTCGCTCAGGTGATGCATGACGGACTGGCCGATTCGATCTGCCCGGTGCATACGAATGCAGACGGAGATGCGACATTCTGCATGACCTCAGGAGAAGTAAAGGTAAATGCTGATGCGCTTTCAGCCATGGCAAGACTGGCGACAAAGAATGCGATAGTAAATGCTGCACTGAATGCCGGGGATGCATATGGTCTTCCGGCGGCAAAGTAACAGAATCATAATTCATAAGGAACGAAACAAGCATGAGATCTATAATCGTATATTATTCACTCGAAGGAAATTCAAAAATGGTTGCTGAAAGCCTTTCGAACCTGCTGGGTTCGGAACTGTTACAGCTCGAACCGAAGGATCCGTATCCGACAGGAAGAGTCAGCAAATTTCTTAGTGGCAAAGATGCACTTTCTCATAAAAGACCGGAGCTGGTGCCTTACGAATTCAATGCAGATGAGTATGACCGTATCATAATAGGCACCCCTGTCTGGGCAGGTCAGCCGGCTCCGCCGCTGAACACTTTTCTGACAGAAAATGATCTGAAAGGGAAGAGAACTTCATTCTTTGCCTGCAGCAGCAGCGGAAATGCAGCTAAATGTCTTAAGAAAATGAAGGAGATGGCAGGTGCGGAGGATGACGCGCCGCTGCTCAGCATCATTGATCCGTATGCAAAACCATCTGATCAGAAGATCCAGACTATTCAGCAATGGGGCATTGAGGTGATCGGCCGTTTTGATTCAGATGAGGACTGGGATCTTTATGACACAGAACGGCAGCCCCTGGGAAAAACCATGAAGCGTGGGTCTGATATACCTGACGGAGCGTATCACATTGTTGTCAGTGTATGGATGAGAAACAGCGAGGGCAGATATCTGATGTCAAAGAGAAGCGATAAAAAGAAATGGTGTCCTGGCATGTGGGAGACAACAGGAGGCGCTGTAGAGAGCGGCGAGACAAGTCTTGAAGGCGCTGTCAGGGAGGTCCAGGAGGAACTGGGCATTGAGCTTGATCCTGCGAAAGGCAGACTGGTGCGTTCGGTGCGAAGCGATGCGCTTCATGATTTTTATGACGTGTGGATGTTTGATGTTGATGCTGAGCCCGATGAGATAAGGAGGCAGGATGAAGAGGTCTCTGATGTCAGGTGGATGACTGCTGAGGAGATCGACAGGCTTTGGAATGAGAATAAGATGCATGTGCTGCTGGATTATTATAAGGAGATAATCTGAAAAAGAGGCCATGCGGCATACAGGTATAATACTGATAATAATTATGAATAAAAGAGAGGAGGCTATGCAATGTACGAGCTGGTAAAGGTAACTGACAGAACATTTTATATAGAATGTCCTGCGAAGATGGGTCTTTATATCGACGATGACGGCAGAGCGATTCTCATAGACAGCGGCGGAGATAAAGATGCCGGCCGCAAAGTCATGAAGCATCTTGATGCAAATGGATGGGAACTCAAGGCGATCATAAATACTCATTCAAATGCTGATCATATAGGCGGTAACAGGCTTATAATGAACCGGACAGGCGCGGCTGCTTATACGACAAGATCTGAAGGCGCCATCAATGAATGGCCTCAGTTTGAACCGACAATCCTATACGGAGGTTATCCGTTAAAGGCACTGAGAAACAAATTTCTCATGGCAAAGGAAACTCCGTTTACGGATATTGACGAGATGGATATGCCTGATGGTATGGAATACTTCAGACTGCCCGGTCATTTCATAGATATGATCGGTATAAAGACGCCGGATGATGTGTATTTTATGGCGGACTGTGTATCGCCGGCAAATATTCTGGAAAAGTATCATGTCGGATATATCTATGATGTTGCAGCTTATCTTGAAACGCTGGATAAGATCGAGGACTGGCAGGCCGTGAAATTCATTCCGGCGCATGCTCCGGCAGCCGACAGCATGAAAGAACTGTGCCGGATCAATCGCGAGAATGTTCTTCAGAACATCGAACTGATAAAAAAGATCTGCAAAGAGCCTAAATCACCTGATCAGATCGAAAAAGAAGTCTTCGATCACTATGATCTGGTCATGGATTTCAATCAATATGTGCTGGTGGGAGGCACACTGAGATCGTACTGCAGCTATATGGCGGATAACAATATGCTGGAATATGAATTTGCTGACAATATGCTCAAATGGAAAACGGCCCTTGTGTAAGGACCGTTTTTTTTCCGTGTCTATTTTCTTTTTCTTTTCCTTTTGCGGCGGTTTGCTGCGATGATGATCATGATGAGGATAAGTAAAGCGGCGCCTCCTATAATTGCTGCTTTCTTAATCATGGTCTGCTGAGCTGTTTCATAATCTTTTTTGCTGACAAGATCAGCAGTTCCTACGATGTGATCATTATACACACATTCGACCTTACCGACGGTTTGTCCTTTTTCAAGAGGAAGTTTGACATCTTCGCTGAATGTGCTGATCTTTTCGATCTGATCCGGATCTGTGCCATTGGGAAGAACAACTTTTATGTCATTTGCTGCCACACCCCTGACATTCTTGTCTTCAAGTTTGAGCGATGCTGCCGGAACACTTTTCTTTTTGACATCAGCCAAATGATAACCTTTGAAGTATCTGTTCATGAGAGAGATCGTATCATCATCGATCGTTTGCTGGCTGCTTGCTCTCATGCAGACTACAACAAGATTCATGTTTTTTCTCTTTGCATAAGTGATGAGATTGAAGCCTGATTCATCGATGTATCCGGTCTTGCCGCCGATGACGCCTTTATAGTGACGGTATTTATATTTGATTAGCCGGTGGCTGTTCCAGAGTTCGCGTTTTTTTGATTTATTTGTTTTCGGGATGACGAATTTGATCGTTTTGATGATCTTGACGAAATCATCATTTTTTACACAGTAAGACATGATCTTAGCCAGATCATTCGGTGTTGTGTAGTGCTTTTTGCTGAACAGTCCGTGAGGATTCACGAAATGAGAATTATCAGCGCCGATTTTTTTGGCTGTTTTATTCATCATTTTGGCAAAGTTACTGACGGATCCGCCGACTTCTTCGGCCAGTGCGACTGCACAGTCATTTCCGGAGCACAAGAGCAGTCCATACAGCAGTTGTCTGATCGTTACCTTTTCACCGACTTCAAGAGCAATATGGCTCGAGGAGGGGTCTATCCCGTTGACTGCCGCATCCGAAACTGTTGTTTCTTTGTCAAGGTCCTCTGCGTTTTCCAGGACGGTTATTGCAGTCAGCACTTTAGTTGTACTGGCCGGGTAAAATTGTTTGTCTGCGTTTTTTGCATAAAGACTGACACCACTGTTTGTCTCTATGACTGCAGCGCCTCGTACATCGCTCAGCGGAAACACATCCGGCCCTTCAGGCGATGCAGCGAAAACGGCGCCAACTGACATGGTGAGCATTATGATCACGGTCAGCGTTGCCATAAGAAAGCTTTTAAGATAGGCGGATGTTTTACTTTGTCTTTTCATTCTCATTTAATTTCTCCAGCAGGCATTCACAGGCCAGCTTCTGCGCGTAACTGGATACGGCCAGTTTCAGAGCCAGCTCCGACACCTCATCTTCACTCAGTTGACTGTCTATAAGGTTGTCGACATCGATGAATTTCTCATCAAGGATAGTGATATATTTGTCGTAAAAATCATGGATGTCGTTTCCCTTCATTTGGGATTCCAGGAGAGTTTTGACTTCGCTTACAGAAACCACCTGTTTCAGCAGACATATAGCCGTAAGATAAGCAATGTGCTCACGATTATATTTTTTACCGTTCGCCTTAGGCATGACCTTCTGTTTGACATAGTTGTTGACCATGGCCGGTGTCAGATTTTCGTTTACGGAAAAACCGATGTGCTGCCGCTGCATATAAGCGATGATCTGATCCATATAAAGATCAAGGTCCGGAATATCGTTCCACTTTTCCGGCCTCTTACCTGCGAACAGTTCTTTGCAATCAAGTATATCCATAGTATCCCTTTCTGCGAAACACGCAACTAACATTATATATAAAAAGCGGGTATTTGCAAGATGTGGTAGAATATGAATTGTTAAAGGAGGCTTAGGAAAATGAAAATCACTCTTGTCAGAAATGCGACGCTGCTGGTGGAATATTGCGGGAACCGTTTCCTCGTTGACCCCGTTTTTGCAAAGAAGGGGGCGAGAGATCCTTTCCCGTGTGATGAGCATCCGTATGAACGCAATCCGATCGTTGATATGCCGATAAGCGTGAAGGAAATATTAAAGCGAACTGATGCAGTAATACTGACACATCTTCACTCAGATCATTTTGATGCTGAGGCTGCCGAAAGGCTGCCGAAAGATGTTGATATGTTCGTGCAGGATGAGCAGGACAGACGGATCGTCGAAGACTATGGATTTAAAAGTGTGGAGACGTTGCCGCTGCCGAGGAAATATTATGGGATCGAACTGATAAAGACACCCGGACGGCACGGTGAAGAGGGCATGAGTAAAGAGGCTCTTGAGGAACTGGGCAATGTATGCGGTGTTATCCTTCACAAGCCGGGAAACAAAAAACTCTATATTGCAGGAGATACGGTATGGTATAAAGGTGTGGCAGATACACTGGCAGAATATCAACCTGATGTAATTGTGCTGAATGCAGGGGCAAACCGGCTGCCGGAAGGCAGACTCGTTATGGATGCCGAAGATGTTCTGGCAGTTCATGAAGCCTGTCCGGATGCGGTCCTCATAGCTGTTCACATGGAAGCTTTCAATCACCGGGTTCTGTCAAGAAGAGAACTGTGGGAGTTTGCCGGTGAAAAAGGATTCCGTGACAAACTGCTGATACCGGCTGACGGTGAAGGATTTACTGTATAAAAAACAGTAAGAAAATGTTGACATATTTAAAAAAAGAAG
>CADCRD010000125.1 GCA_902803725.1 uncultured Eubacteriales bacterium | reverse complement strand
TCTTTTCACGGTCCAGCATCCTGGCTGCATTCGTTTTATTTCCCTTATCTTTTTTATCTTTTTTCCCCATTTGATCACATCCTTATTTGTTTCATTTTACGATTGATCGTATCACTCAGCCGTTCCACTCGCTTCTCAGAATGGAATACACACACGTATCACGCACCTCATCATCGATCGTCAGATATGAATCACGCAGTGTCCCTTCATATTTAAAACCGAGCTTTTCGATCACCCTCTGAGAACGGGTATTGTCCGGTGCCGTCTCGATAGAAATCACATCGAGTTCCATAACTGTGAACCCATAATCTATCACAGCCCGTCCCGCTTCAGTCATCAGCCCCATTCCCCAATATTCTTCGGCAAGCGAATACCCGAGTTCACGAGCTTTTATCTCGGGGCGTTTTGGATCGGGCTCAAAGCCGATGCTGCCTATCGCGACACCGGGACGGCAGTCCATTCCTTCCCTGAGTGTGATCTTCCAGGTGCCATTGGGGATGAACAGTTTTTTTATCCGCATCTTCGAGTCTTTTACGGATTTGTGCGGCTTCCAGCCCGCCAGAGGGCCAACGTTAGGAGAGCTGGCATAAGCAAACAGCTCACGAGCATCTTTTTTTCTCCATTTGTCCAGTATTAATCGCTCTGTTTCCAGCTTTTCCATTACACAATTTTACTCCGATGTACTCAGTATCTCTTTGTTCTTCTCGACCTGACTGACTTTCATGTTCTTGACATCGTTCGGGTCAACTTCCTCATTGAGCCCAAGGATCGTCGGTCCGAGATATACCGTATCCAGAATGTCGCCATTGAGATTGATCTTGCTGTATTCCGTGAAGTTCTGTCCTTTCAGATAATATCTGTCACCGATCTTGACGACCTTTTCTATTTTAATGGGTTTGACACCCATCTTCATGTTCATTCCCTTAAATGGAATGTCCCCGTTCTCATTATATATATATCTGTCTCCGTACAGGATATCATATTGCAGAGCTCTGAGATCTTCGCGGTACGTCTTGCTCTTTTTGTGTTTCTGGTGATGCGTCACGATCGTTCCGTTATGGATACCCAGTCTGTTAAGAACCTCGGACTCGATCTGATATGCGTAAAGATCTTTCTTTATCTTCGGCATGTCAAAATTGCTCCAGATGACATAGTCTGTCTGATAGACATTGCGTCCTTCGGCAATATTATCCTCGGTCAGATTGTCTATGGCCGGCAGATGATCACCGTACATTACCACAACCGTATCTTCATCGAATTTTTTCACTTCCGCCAGAAATTCCTTTACCCATTCATCCATCTCATGGACCTGGTTGGCATAGTACTCCCACTGCCATTTCAGTTCATCCGTGGGTGCTTCAGTGACCTTGACGACAGGATTTTTCAGCACTTCTTCCCTGGGATATTTACCATGTCCCTGGACGGATATCGTATAGATATAGTCCTCGCCTTTGGTAGATTTGAGTGCATCAAATATCTGCTCTGTCAGGATTTTATCCTTCGCCCAGTTCTTCGGGGTCTTGCTGACACTGCTCATATATTCCAGCGAAGTGAAAGTCTGGAATCCCAGATTCGCCAAAGATGTGTTGCGATTGTAAAATGCACCGCGATGGTTATGTATACAGTGTGTTGAATACCCGATATTCATCAGATCATACGGTATGCTTTCGCACGACTTTTCCATCAGCACTGTCTTGTACGGATATTCACCGGGGCCAAAGAATTTGACGCTCATTCCGGTCATCGATTCGAACTCCGTATTTGCTGTGCCTGCACCAACTGACGGGACCTGGATCTTGCCGGAAGAATATTCTTTGCGCAGCTTGTTGTAATAAGGGATCGCGTCCTGATTCAGTCTGATATCATTCGCAATCGTCGGGTCAATGAAAGATTCCAGCTGTATGATGATGATGTTCGGATGATCCTCGTCTCCATCATTATGTGTATTGCCTACAGTCGTATTAAGTTCCTTTTTTGTGAAAATACCGCGGATGCTGTCTGACGTATACGGATCCGGACGTCTCACACCCTTGTCCAGCCATGTGACAACAAAACAGTACGGAAATCCATTGTCCCTGTAACCATATGCCAGGTTAGGAAAATATGTGTCAATGGTATTTGTTTTCACTGCCAGACCTGTGGCTCCTGCCATAACCATCCCTATCAGCAGCAGACTCGGTATGACGATTCTGTAATCTGTTCTTTCAGTTCTCTTCGGCAGTTTCCTGAACAGCACGATGATCAGCAACACCAGTGCAGCTATTCCGGCAAATAATTCAATTATCTGCGCTGTGGAAAAATAATTCGTCATTATGGACATCCCGTCCTTCAGTTCCATGATGTCAAATGTCGTAAAAGGCGTCATCCTGTTCATGAGGATCATGCCGTTTATCAGACCCAGCACGAACCATGTCAGTGAGAGAATGGTCAGTGCGAATGCCCTGTGTCTGAACAGCATCGAAATGCTCAGCACCGCAAATATGATGAGAGTATTGTACAGAAATACAAGAGGGTGCTCAAATAAAAAAGATATACC
>CADCRD010000124.1 GCA_902803725.1 uncultured Eubacteriales bacterium | reverse complement strand
GATGACGCCGGCATCCCGTACCGTGTCCTTACCGCTGCGGACGCAGAAAGGAAGGATGCCGTATGAGACAGTATATAAGACTCCATGCCTGGGACTTCCTTCTGACGGTGCTCATCGCCATCGGCATGCACCTCAACACGTTCTCGGCATTCATGATCCGTGAGTCGTACATGACGAATTATCTGCTCGTGGCCGCTGTTACGACAGTTGTTATGGCCGTCATGTTCGTCATCGGCTACAGCAAGCGCAATGCCATCATCGGCGGGGCGGGATGGGCCGTGTTCCTGATCGGCTGGATCATCTACCTGCGGGCGAATGACCTCATCAACCTCGAAGAGGGTGCCGATGAAACAATCCCGGCCTTCTGGTCGATCGTTCTCTTCGGCTCGGCAATCGTCTACCTGCTGACCCGGAGCCGGAAGATCTTATTTGGAGCGGCTCCCATCGGCCTGCTGTTCTGTGCAGCCTTCAAGTTCCTCGAGTACCCGGTCTCTGTGCCCGGGCTGTTCATCCTGATCATCGCGGTCATCCTTGAAATCCTTTATCTCGTATACAAGGATTCGCTCCTGACGGCTGATTATGGTAATTACACCATCCGTCATTTCCTGGAGCAGAGCATCGCGATTGTAACGGTCGTGGTCATACTCTCGTCCGGTGTCTTTTATGGCATCGTCAAACCTCTGGATCCGCCGACCCGGGACCTCAAACTGATCACGAAGCTGATGTCCTTCGACATTCTGGAATTACTGGGCGTCGCTTCTACTCAAGAAGTCAAGGATCCGAACAAAGGTGAACAGGAGAAAGATGAGAACGATCCGCCCGAAGAGAAGGAAGAAAACAAAGATGACCAGGAACAAGATGAAAACGATTTAGAGGAAGAGGATCAGAAGGAGTCCGATGAGTCGATCGGTGCTCAAATGATGTCCTATAAGCAGAAAGATTACACCATCTACTGGGTCACCGCTCTGATCATCCTGTTACTCGCAACACCGTTTGTTGTCAAATATGCCCTGCGAGCCAGAAAGAGACGCCGTCTGAGCGGGCTCGATGCTTCCAACCAGGCAGCCTTTGTCTACGATTTCTTCCTGTCCCGCCTTGGAAAATTGGGCGTGGGAAAGGCAGACAGCCAGACTATTCTGGAGTATGCCGAGCAGCAGGAAGGAGTCCTGGAAAACTTCACGGCTTCTGACGGCACGACGTTCGAAGAGATGACAGAACTCTACAACTATCATCTCTACAGCAAAACTCCGGTCTCTTCGGAAAATGCTCGTAAGTTTGTGGCGATGTATGACAGCTTCTACAAAAATGCGAAAGAATTCGTAGGGATATGGAAGTACATTCGCAAATTCTGGGTCCTGTGAGACCCCGACCTTAAGGGAATTCACTCATTGTTGCAATGAGTTTGTTCTGTGATAGATTTTTTAATCAAAAAGGAGGATAAAAATGAACACGAAAACAAACCGCAAACCTTTTGCTCGGCTGATGGCTGTTCTGATGGCTCTTGCAATGGTTGTATCTGTGGTCTTCATGCAGGCCGGTGCGGAGAAGGCAGAATTTGCCCCTCCGACAAGACCTACGGCCGTTAATCAGAAGAACTGGATCACTACTGCTGCTCATTCACAGGGGTGGATCACGCCGGAAGTATTGGGAATTACCAATACCACCTCTCGTACGCAAGAACTGCCGGTCAATGAAGACGGCAGTGTCGGGATGACACTGGAAAACGCCAAGAAGCATGCAGCTCTGGGCGTGTTCGGCTCTGACATCAATGATGTACCAAATCCGTACCATTACAACTATTTCTACAATGTCTATGCCGCAGCCAACGGTTTGCAGGCATCCCCTCTGGGCACTTATACTTTATCGCAAGGTATTGTAGGCATCGGTCCCGCTCAAGCAGCGACGACTCCCGGTTATTCCAAGTATGGAACCACTGTCCCTGGCTCGTTCTATCTGGAGCCGGATATCCTTCTCGGTGTTGGTTCAATCGATAAAAGCACCAATCCGCCGACGACCGGTTATACGCCTGCTCTGAACACCTATAATGAAGCCAAATTAGCCGCGGAACCTGGCGCGAAAGCTTATAATCCATATCAGATCGATTATGTGACGCCTCACGTTTACAGTTTCCTGCAGACCATGTATGAACTTGCTGATGTGGTCGATCAAATCAAAGCTGATGACAACACTAAGGTCACCCGTTACGGAGACCCACAGGTGATCACCAGCGATATCGAGAAGTATGTCAAAGGTTTGGAATCGTACGTCATCAAACAGATGAAGAAGGACAACGTGAAACCTCTTACCGTTGCGGTCGTCGATTCAGGCATGACGAATACTTTCCGTTCAAGCAAAGCCATTCAGTCGAACGAATTTGTTCTGAATGACAAAAACACTTCGTCGCAGAGCACTACTACCTTTAGCCGTGTCGGCGAGTTTGTGGCGGACACATCTGTTAACTTAGTAGATGCAATCGGTAATCTTGAAAAGCGAAACACCGAGGCTACAGCGGGTCAAAGAACATTTAATGCAACGTATTATGTCTGCACCGCTGACCAGATTGCAGAAATGGCAGATGTTGTTCTGTTCTGTGATGTCCTCTCTTCTGTTCCGGAGAATCAGGGCAATTCCAAAACCAGCGCATTCAAGCAGGATGTTCAAGACAACTGCACTACTCAGGCACTGAAAGAGAAAGTCAATGACATCGAAGTGATGTCCTCCACGTTCGACTGTGTCGGTTCTATTGGCGCCAATTCCTGTGAAAACCTGCTCGGTATGGCATACTATACTGCTTACCTGTATCCGCAGTACCTCAATCAGTTTGACGTGGCTGCATACTGGTATGAGAATTTCTATCACGTATCCGACCTCGACAAGCTCAAGAGTGTCATGGCCTCGAACTTTGCTACTTCCTCTGTTCAGGACGCCTATGCCGGGCAGTATAGTGCGGCAAACTTGAACTATGATAAGCAGGCAATTGAAGATAAAATCATCGAAGGCATGATGTATTACGAAGATAATGAAGATGAATTCACAGACAAACTCATCTATCAGAATGGCAAAACCGGCGAGAATACTGGTTGGGAACTTGACTGGACCCAGGGCATCGGTGCCAACACGGAAAGATGTCCGAATGGCGGAACTCACAATGTGACTGCTATCCCTGCCAAAG
>CADCRD010000123.1 GCA_902803725.1 uncultured Eubacteriales bacterium | reverse complement strand
TATTTCCGGCGGAGCCTTTTCAACAGTATTTTTAACAGCATCTACGATCATCTCCATCGATTCATGAAGAGCTGCTTCCATATCTTTATTTGTGCACTTGAAAGTCTTTGGAAGACCTGATATGAGATCCCTGCCTCTGGCACTCATCTGTTTTATGATCTCCTTACCATCTTCATCTTTTTCAACGAGAGCACTGCCGACTCTTATTTTCAGTTCTTCCGCTGTTTTATCTCCAATGAGCACACCTTTTTTCTTTCGAACGTACTGGATGATCGCCTCATTGAATTTATCGCCTGCATAACGAAGTGAAGTCGAAACAACTATTCCGCCGAGGGCCAGAATTGCGATATCGGAAGTACCGCCTCCTATATCAGCGACCATTGATGCTTCTGAAGAGTCGATATCGAGCCCCGCACCAATAGCTGCTGCCGTTGGCTCGTCGAGAATATAAACCTCTCTGGCGCCAAGATTCATTACAACTTCTTCAACTGCCATTTTTTCAACAGCAGTTACTCCGCTCGGCACACCTACAACTACTCTTAGACCATTTGGTCTCTTTTCACCAAGAGCCTGTCGAATGAAGCGCTCCAGCATTTCAGCTGTCATGTCAAAATCAGAAATAACGCCATCCTCAAGAGGTCTGATAACAACTATTTCCTTTGGCGCCTTTCCCAGCATTGCCTTTGCCTTCGTTCCTGTTGCAATGATCCTGGCGGTCCTCTTGTCATAAGCGATCACAGTTGCCTCATTCAGCACCACGCCTTTGTCTTTGATATATATAAGTGTATTGGCAGTTCCAAGATCTATGCCCATATCCTTTGGTGAATTGAACACTTTATTTTCCTCCGTTATCCTGTTTTATTCCTCGATATAACCTTCTGCTTTCAGACTGACATGCAAACCGTCTCCGATAATCACATGATCAAATACTTTTATCCCCAGTATATTGCCTGCTTCGCACAGTCTCCTTGTTACAGCAATATCCTCACTGCTGGGAGCGGGATCGCCGCTGGGGTGATTGTGTACAAATATCACTGCAGCTGCGCTCCTGTTCACCGCCTCGGAAAATGCTTCTCTCGGATGAACGATACTCCCCGAAAGATCGCCGACAGAGATGTTTTCTTCGCTGATTATTTCTCCTTTTGAATTCAGCAGCAGAGCATTGAAATATTCTTTTTTATAATACCTCATCCGCTGCATGCATATATCAAGAACATCAGATATTTCAGATATTCTTCTCACGTTTGTCTTTGTCTCTGCCGCAAGACGTTTGCCAAGTTCGATGGCGGCAAGGAGAACTGAAGCTTTGGCAGTCCCTATGCCTTTGATTTTTGAAAGATCAGCGGCTGTAAGATAACACAGATCTCTCAATCCGCTGCCGCGAAGCACCAGCAGTTCATCCGCAATCTTAAGTGCAGATTTCTCCTTTGTGCCGCTGCCCAGAAGAATAGCTATAAGCTCTCTGTTTGCAAGACTGGCAGAACCGTGCTGCATCAGCTTTTCTCTGGGTCTTTCCGATTCAGGCATTTCTCTGATGATCATTTTTCCCCTCCTGTTTTACGGATAACAATCCGTTATTCAGAGGATCTGACCTGTTCATCAATAAAAACTGCAAAATATATTGTACCATTATTATTTTTCAGATACAATGTTTTTTAGTATCACATCTGCCACTTCTTCAATCGAAAGACCAGTGGTGTCAATCTCTGTTGCATCTTCGGCTTTTCTCAGGGGGTTCAGCTCTCTCTCCATGTCATTTTTATCTCTCTGATTGATATCCGAGAGCACCTGTTCAAAGGTCACACTTTCCCCTTTTTCAATCAATTCTTTATATCTTCTCTGGGCCCGCTCCTCTGCGGATGCGGTCATGAAGAACTTGTATGCAGCATCTGTAAGGACATTGGTTCCTATGTCTCTTCCATCCATTATGACGCTCTTTTCATGACCCATTTTACGCTGGAGCTCAACCAGTTTTTCACGAACAGGTCCAAGAGCAGATACCTTAGATGCCATTTGAGATATTTCAGGAGTCCTGATCTGTTTGTCAACGCACCGGCCATCAAGATAAATACTTCCTCCGATAAAATCTATCTCTGTGTCATCCAGCATAGTTCTGATGCTTTTATCATCATTTGTATCAATATTTTCATTAACCGTTTTATAAGCTATCGCTCTGTACATTGCTCCGGTATCGATATAGTCTATGTCCAGTCTCTTTGCGACGAGTTTTGCTATGGTGCTTTTACCTGCTCCTCCCGGCCCGTCAATTGCAATCGTGATCATCTAGCTGAGTCCTCCTTTTTTATTGTTGAGCAGTTTCTCAATTTCAGAAATGAAAGTATTGATGTCTGTGAACTGTCTGTATACCGATGCG
>CADCRD010000122.1 GCA_902803725.1 uncultured Eubacteriales bacterium | reverse complement strand
TAGTCTTTGGCGAGCACTGCGACAATGATGTTGGTACGCCTGAGTCCCTGATAGATCATGCCGGTCTCGATACCCTCCCGTGTAAGCGAATCCAGCACGCATTCATATACGCCGGGGATATACCTCATACCCTCTCCGACAGCCGCCACAAGAGCCACTTCTTCAAAGAACTCTATATTGTCCGTCCTGAGCTGATCCGTAAGATCATCGATGATGTCAAGGATCTGTTCACCGAGATCATCGTTCTTTACGATGACTACCGCGCTGTCCTCTCCCGTCAATAGATGAACTATCCTGATGTTTCTGTCTTCAAACAATCCGGTAAGTTTTCTGTAAAAGCCCCTGTCCTCATCGATAGCTTTTTTTCTTATAGAGAACAGTGAAAAACCTTTGCGGCCCGCAAAACCTGTTACTATCCTGTTCCTGTTATGTTCAGCGACTTCCTCGGTAATAAGAGTACCCGGATGTTCAGGAAGCTCCGTGTTTTTTATCACTATGGGAATACCTGCTTTTCTTGCCGGATAGATCGCATCCTCATGCAGCACCGAGGCCCCCATGTGGGACAGCTCCCTCAGTTCTCTGTATGTGATATTTTCAATGTGTTTTGCATTAGGCACGATCCTCGGATCCGTGATCATAAATCCGGATACGTCAGTCCAGTTTTCATACAGGTCAGCACCGACAGCTCTTGCAACGAGCGCGCCGGTTATATCCGAACCGCCGCGGCTGAATGTCCTGATGCGTCCATCGGGTCTGCTGCCGTAAAATCCCGGTATTACAGCATGTTCATGCTCTGACAGTTTTTCAGCTATATTGATGTTTGTTTCTTCTTCAAGAAATCTGCCGCGTTCGTCAAACCTGATAAGATCAGCAGCATCGACAAAATCGAATCCCAGATATTCCGCCGTTACCAGAGCGTTGAGATACTCGCCCCTGCTGGCGATGTGATCTTTATCTGCACCGCTTTCCAGTGCGTTTACGATCTTTTCATATTCTTTTGACAGATCAAGTCTGATCCCCAGATGCATCATCACAACGTCAAAACGGCTCTTGATTATATCCAGCGTCTGATCATACGGAAGGTTATTGTCTTTGAGTGTTTTCAGTCCGTAAAGAAGATCTGTGACTTTATTGTCGGCCTTGAATCTCTTTCCCGGAGCCGAAACAACAACATATTTTATGTCAGGATCATCATCTATGATATTTTTTATCTTCACCAGCTGTATATCGTCCGCCAGAGAAGTTCCGCCGAATTTTGCAACTTTAATGCTCATTTGTCATTCCTCTTTTTATCATAACTTTTATAGTCGTCTCAGACAGTCCTGTTTTTAAGTGGTTGATTAATCATACAACAATCTGTATATTCTTGCAACAAAAAACTGCCGCACAATCATCTGTACAGCAGTTGATTTCTCAAAGATTCATTTGAATATATTTATTTCGCATACTTTTTCGGACTTTTGGCCTTGCCGTTAATAAAGATACGGAAATCCAGATGAGAACCTGTCGAATCTCCTGTGCTGCCGACCTTACCGATTATCTGTCCGACTTCGATCTTCTGCCCTTTTCTGACCTTGATCCTGCTGAGATGATTATACATCGTTCTGATTTTGCCGCCTTTGCTGTGACTGATGATGATCCTGTTTCCAAAGCTGGGAACATTACCGGCAGCTATAACTGTACCGCTGGCAGCAGCTCTGACTTTTGTTCCTGTGGGAGCCGGAATATCGACTGCAGGATGGAATTCAGCACCATGGAAAGGACAGTATCTTGTTCCAAACGGTGATGAGACGGATCTGTACTTTTTCAGCGGCCATAAGAATTTGCCGACAACAGTTTTTGTTTCCTTTACAGCTTCTTTGTATATGACATCGTCACGAACCTTTGCGCTGCCGATCTTTTTATCAGTTGTAACTGTTGTTTCAGGGACCCTGATCCTCCATTTGATCGTCTTTTTTTTGACACCGTCAGTTGAAAAATCCAGACTGATCTTCTTTTTCCTGTCACCGTTTGCAGCTTTGTATGTCCTTACAACTGCCCACTTGCCGGCAACGTATTTTTCAAGAAAAACAGTGCGGCCAAAACCGTGGTTGACAGTTATCTTTTCGATGGGTTTTGCAGCTCCGTATTTAAGAACTTTAACTGTTTTTCTGGAGCCTTTGATGTTTGTTTTGATGGTCTTTGCGGTTTTTCCGCTGAAAAGATCACCAAAAGAAAGGGTGTTCTGATCAGTATTTTCAGCGGCCATGGCCGGCACACTAAAACATACAGCCAGTGTAATTGCGAGAAAGATCATCGCAATTCTCTTAGTTACATTATTCATTTTTATGGACCTCTTTGTTTGAAATAATTTCGAAATGGATTATAACATCTTAAAATCTGAGCGGAAATGAGATAAAGAGAATCTTTACACATTCTTCACAATAGTGATCACGGAAATACGAAAAAATATCACATCAGATCTACATCTGATGTGATATTAATGTTAACGATTTTACTCTGCCGGCACACTATCATCAGCAGGCGGACTTTCCGTTTCATTTTGTTGATTTTCAGTATCATTTACAGGCGCTGTTTCTTGTTCAGGAACACTTTCAGATTCCGGATGACTTTGCGTCTGCTGCTCTTTTACCTTC
Source organism: uncultured Eubacteriales bacterium (assembly GCA_902803725.1). Taxonomy (GTDB): domain Bacteria; phylum Bacillota; class Clostridia; order Peptostreptococcales; family Anaerovoracaceae; genus UBA3738. The sequence continues at coordinate 930 of CADCRD010000122.1, read as the reverse complement.
TTGACCGGTGCAGACTTTTTCTTTTTAACCGGATTCTTCTTTTTCTTTGGTTTTGATACCGGCTGGGATTGTGTGGCCTTATCATTTCCGTCTTTCTCTTCTGTCTTTGCAGGAGGCACATAGACGTATCCGTCTCCGTATATTTCTTTATAAATATCTTCGTCAGATTCTATGATCTTCTTTATGGAAACAATGCTGCCTTCAAAGCCCGGTACAGCCGAAACATCACCGCCCGGAAGAGCTATGTCATCAACGATAAATTCCAGTATGTCCTTGTTATTTACAGCATACTGATGATTCTCGTCAGTATGTCTGTCTGACTTCTGGTCTCCCAGAATGCATCTTAAAGTCCTGCCGTTAGACAGTTCGATATAGTACTTTGTCCCGATAGTCGTGCCATAATACGACCCTAAAGCCACACAGTAATAGCCGTCATACATCCTGAAGCCGTCTTTTGTATACGCTTTTTTAGTGTTGTTCAAAAGAGCATACTGCGGAGATCCCGTTGCAGTGACGGTCCTGTAATCCATGTACGTCTTTGTCGATCCGTTGGTCGCTGCGGGCAGTCCCATGATTTCATATTTCTGGTTCCAGACCTTCTCATACTGTTTCTTTGCCTTTGCTCTTGCCTCAGCCTTTGCTTTTTTGACAGTTTCCTTCTCTATTCTCTGCGCTTTTTTCAGCTGAACAGCCTTTTCATTGTTCCTTATGGCTTCACTGGTGGCGATAGCTCTCATCCTTGACAGATCACCCTCATCTTCCAGAGGGATCTTAAGCCCGTCGCCGATTTCCAGCTCGGTAAGGAATTTGTAATAATCATCATCGGTGACTTCGATCGAGTCCGGGTCAGTGATCCTGACTTTGACATAAGCTGTTTCGTCCATATATTTTCCTTCGATCTTAACCAGCTTTTTCGTTGTGTTGTCAGAT
>CADCRD010000121.1 GCA_902803725.1 uncultured Eubacteriales bacterium | reverse complement strand
TAATACGAATATACCGGTTCACCCAGTATCAGGGCACCCGCCAGAATGGATATCGCCGATGAAACATTTCCGAATACAGACATTACCGTTGACTGCAGATACTTGCCCATGTACCCGGTCAGCATCGTTGATGCCAGTATGCAGCATATGCCCAGATAAGCAGCCGCGATCAGAAATCCATAGTTTTCTGCCGGCTGAAGATATACATGCACCCCGCCGCCTCTGATGCATTGAAACAATGATATCATATTGAATACGGCAAACCCTGTGATGGTACTGACGCTTCCGATATCAAGAGATGAATACTCACCCATGCATGCACGGACGGAAACCGTATACACTGCCGACATCAGAACCGAGATCAGCAGCAGCAGCGTCGCCCTGATATCGAACGATATCTTCCCGGAGCTCATTACGATCATAAATATCAGCGCCGCTATTACTATCAAAACACAGGCCGACTGTCTGATATTCGACTTTTCTTTCAGGAATATCATTGCAATGATCTCCACGAATGCCGGCCCTGCGGCAAATATTATAGCTGCTTCGACCGAAGTCGCATAATACAGCCCCATCGCCTGTATCAAAAGAAAAAGAGAATAAGACAGTCCCGCTATCATTATACTCTTTATGGGTCTCCCCCCAAAACTGAACCATTTCTTTCTGAAAAGACAGACGATCACCAGCGCGGCCATTGCAAAGTCGAACCGGTAAGTCATTATCATCCATGCATCAGCGTATCTGACACATATTTTCGTTCCCAGAAATGAAAATCCGACCAGCAGGGAAAAAACCGCACCCGCAAGATAAGCCTTTAAGCCAGGATCTCTATGCATAACTCTTCTTTCTTTTCACAGGCATATGCACATTTTACATCAAGGCCCATGTCTATTGTTTCAAGATACACAGTTTTACCGTCTATCTCCATTTCATCTTTAAGATCACCGTTTACAGCAACTTCGTTTCTGATATCTCTAGCCAGTGTGGAACCTTTGTATTTCACTATTGATTCCTTCCTGACCCACAGATCTATGAATCCTTCATCTCCCCAGAGAGCAACAAAGTGATCCTCATGCGGCCCGAAATATCTGTCAGCGATCTCTTTATATCTGCCGTGCTTCATTTCCTGAATATCGATGCCCACGCAAGAATCTGCCATGAGGCATATCCACATCTGTCCTGAATGACTGACCGAAAAATGCACATTTTCTATGTCAGGAAAAAATGGCTTGCCGTTTTCTGTTCTTTCTATCTTCGCGTTCAGGGCAGCTTCTTCAGATATATCAAGGCCTTCTTTTGCCGCATAAACACACAGTGCCTCCCTTACGAGAGTGTCTGTTTTTTTGATGTTTCCTTCGTAAATAAATAGTCTCATTGATTCTTTCCGCTTAATTATAATATTTCTGCCTGCAGTTATCCGGCTTAATCATCCTTCAGTCTTGACAGGACTATTTTATATCCGTCTGCGCCGTACATAAGACATTTATTGATTCTGCTGATCGTTGCAGTGGATGCCTTTGTTTCGTTTTCGATCTCAGTGTAAGTCTTTTTTTTGTTCAGGAGTTTAGCAACCTGCAGTCTCTGCGCAATTGCATGGATCTCATTGACCGTACAGACATCCTCAAAAAATCTGTAACATTCCTCTTCATTTTTAAGCGTCAGTATGGCTTCAAAAAGCTCATCGATATCCTTGCTCTTGAATTTTGATTGATATGTCATTTCTATCCTCCGTTTCACTTTAACACTTTATAGTGCGATTATATCACTGCATATTGGCAAAGGTCAAATGACTTTACTTAAGTAGTTCGATCGCCTTTTCCAGCTGCTTCTCTTTGCCCTTCACCTTATAGTCGGGGCTGACACCCTTTTCGTTTATGACTTTTCCGTTTGGTGAAAAATACTGCATCACAGTGAGCTTATATCCCGAACCGTCGCTCAGCTCATCCGAGATCTGTACTACGCCCTTGCCATAAGTCTTAGTCCCGACGATTTTCCCGCGGCCCTTATCCTTAACTGCTGCGGACATGATCTCAGAAGCACTGGCTGTATTGCCGTTTACAAGTATGACGTACGGTATATCGATCTGATCTTCATCGCTCCTGTAGTACTGTTTTTCTCCGGCTCTGTCCTCAAGATATGTTATGGTGCACTTGCCCAGCAGCGTATCTGCGATATCCACAGCCTCTGTAACAAGACCGCCTCCGTTATCACGAAGATCGATGATCAGACCCTTCATGTTCTTTTTTTCAAGCTTGCTGAATGCCTTTTTGTATTCATCCCCGGTGTTCTTTTCAAATGCTGTGATCTGAATGTATCCTATGTTGTTATCCAGCATCTTTCCGGTCGCGGAATCCATAACAATAGTATCTCTCTTCAGCTTTACCTTTTTTTCCTTTCCGTTACTCTTTATTGTCAGTGTGACCTCAGTCCCTTTTTTGCCCCTTATAGCTGTCGCCATTTCATCGACATCATCATATGTCTTTCCGTCAACTTTCAGCAGGATATCATTCTTTTTTACTCCTGCCTTTTCAGCCGGCGAACCCTTCACCGTGCTGATCACGACATAATCACCTTTTTTGTTCTCCTGGAATGTGATCCCCACGCCTTCAAATTCCCCCATGACAGAAATGTTATAATTCTGATATTCTTTCTTTGTCATATAACCGGAGTATTTATCACCAAGCCCGGCGAACAGACCCTTTGCCATTCCGTCTGCCAGTTTTTCTTCATCAGGCTTTTTGTAGTACTGCTTTTCGATGATATTATACAGTTCATTGATCTTGCGGTAATTGTCATTGCTGATGCCTGAAGATCCTGAAATGACCCCGGTTCCCGTGATCATCCTGTTGATACCAAAACCTGTGCCTGCGCCGAGCACAAACACGATCACTATGATGATTGCTAAACTTCTCTTTTTGATATTCATGATTTCCCCTGTTTGTTTTTCTATAACTAACTGCTTACTTCCCTTTATTTTACAATACTTACAATGCCCACAGTACTCATATAT
>CADCRD010000120.1 GCA_902803725.1 uncultured Eubacteriales bacterium | reverse complement strand
CCCTGTTCCACGATATTCCCTTTGTCCATAAAGACGACTCTGTCAGCGACTTCTCTGGCAAATCCCATTTCATGTGTAACGATTATCATCGTGCGCTTTTCTTCAGCCAGCTGCTTCATTACGGCCAGCACTTCACCGGTGATCTCCGGGTCAAGCGCTGAAGTCGGCTCATCGAACAGCATGATCATAGGATCCATTGCCAGACCTCTGGCTATCGCAGCTCTTTGTTTCTGTCCGCCCGAAAGATGACCCGGATAGTCATCTGCTTTAAAGTCCAGTCCAACCAGCTTCAGGAGTTCACGCCCTCTCTTTTCAGCATCTTCCTTAGAGATCCCTTTTACCTTTATGGGCGCATAGGTAACATTTCGCAGCGTGGTCATGTGAGGGAACAGATTAAAATGCTGAAACACCATACCGGTCTCGCTGCAGATTTTCTGAAGATCCTTTTCCGGCAGATATCTGGCTTCGTTATTCTTGTTGACTTCATCACCCGGCTTTGCATCTACGAATGTCACCCCATTGAGGGTAATGCTGCCCGAGGTGATCCTCGTCAGGCAGTTGACACATCTCAGGAGCGTCGATTTTCCTGAACCCGAGGGCCCTATTATGGCGACTGTCTCTCCGGGAGCTACCGAAAAATCCACGCCGGTCAGGGCATCGATGTTGGAAAACTTTTTCACTATGTTTTTCATTTCTAATATATTTTCCATCGTCTATGCCTCCACTTCGTCATATTTGGAGAACCGTTTTTCCATATGATTCAGCCATAACGTCAGCAGCAGCGTGACTATCAGATAGATGATCGCTGCGACCAGATAAGGCGCCAGGCTGACTTCGCGGTTCTGGATCTCGCGCGTACGCTTCATGATATCCGCAACACCTATTACAGATACCAGTGCCGTGTCCTTGACGAGAACGATTATTTCATTTCCCACAGGCGGCAGAACGACTCTCATCATCTGCGGTATGATAACACCGAACATCGTCTGTCCTCTCGAAAGCCCCAGCGAGTAAGCAGCTTCATACTGCCCGCGGTCAATACTGTTGATGCCGCCTCTGTATATTTCCGCAAAATAAGCAGCATAGTTCAGGATGAATGCCATAGCCGCTGCCGGGAATTCCGGGATATGTATTCCCCATGCGATAGGAAACACATAATACACAAAGAATATCTGCAGCAGCAATGGTGTTCCTCTGAATACGAACACATAAATATTGCATAGCCATTTCACCGGTTTGATCCTGCTGTTCTCACCAAGTGCCAGAGGCATCCCCAGCGGCAGTGCAAACAGCAAGGTGACCAGCATCAGTTCCACAGCAATGATCGTTCCCTCCAGCAATACAGGGATCGATTCCATCATTACCTGCCCAAAAGACATGTCGTTTCTCCTTTGCCTGTACATGATATGTTCCGGACCGTCTCAGCCGGCCCGGAACAATCTGTTTCATTCATTATGTTTTTGTATTGCTTTATTCCGATACCCTGTCCGTTTTGATCGTGGCATCAGTTTCAGCATAAAGAACCTTCAAATTATTTTTCCTCGTAGTCCTGAAGGATAACGAGATCTTTGCCGAACCATTTCTTGCTGATCTTTGCAGCTTCACCTTCGTCGATGAGTTCCTGCAATGCATCATTAACTTTACTTGTCAGCTCAGTGTCATCCTTGCGGAATCCGATAGCATAGAAATCATCGCCAAAGTCGAATTTACACTCTTTCAGGGCATTATCCATCTTTGTGTTTTTGTAGTTTCCGAGAACTTCATCGATGATCACGCAGTCCATCCTGCCTGCCTGCATATCCGTGATAGCATCGTCATATGATTTGTATTCCTTGATCTTGTCTTTAAAACTGTCATAAGCCTTGTTGCCCTTGACTGCTTCGAGAGCAGATGAGTCTGCCTGAATGCCGATGTTGTAATTTGCCAGATCCTCTGCCTTGTCAACTTTGACATCATCTTTAAGTGTCATTACGACGATCTTGTTGTTGAAGTACTCTTTTGAAAGTGACAGCTTTTCAGCGCGTTCAGGTGTTGCTGACATACCGTTCCATATGCAGTCGATATTCTTGGCATCCAGCTCTGTATATTTAGCATCCCAGTCAATTGACTTAAATTCCACTTCAACGCCCAGCTTCTCGCCGACAGCCTTGGCCAGATCCACATCAAATCCGACGATGTTGTCATCTTTATCTGTAAATCCCATCGGTGCGAATGTTGCATCGAGACCTACGACGATCTTTCCGTTTTCTTTGATGTAATCCCAGTCAGCTTTTTCTTCATCTCCGCCGCACCCTGTAATAACAAATGCTGTTGCAATGACTGTCAGTGCAGCGAGCAGTAAGAGCAGTTTCTTTTTCATGACTTCATATCTCCTTTTCTGTTCTCGTATTTTCTTCACTCTCATTTATTGATCTTTGTTATGTGCATTTGTCTGACCGGCGCACAACCGCCCGCCCACATTATCGCTTTACAGCATTAAACCGATAAGCAAGCATTGATATGATAACATTACGTACTTCCAATGTCAAGAAAAGCCTCTGTTAGCGTTCCCTGACTGATGACCACTCTTGCCAAAATACGAGAATTGCTTTTACAGCTTCTCGATCTCGGCACGCATCTCAGCTTTATAGGCCTCTACGCCCGGCTGATCGAACGGATTGACGCCGCTGATATAAGCTGCGATGCCGCAGGTCATCTCGAAGAAATATATCAGCTGACCCATGTTGTAAGCATCCATCTTCGGCAAATATATCTTTATGACCGGGACCCCGGCCTTCGTATGCGCGGCCGCCACGCCTTTGATCGCGCATTCATTGATCTGTTCCAGACTCTTGCCCGCCAGCGGAGCGCCTGCAGATCCGGGTATCCTAATGTCTTCACCGCGGTCTTCGATGATGATCATCGTTTCAAAGAACATCTGCTTGCCCTGCTGGATAAACTGCCCCATAGAGTGCAGATCACGCGAGAACATCAGTGAAGCCGGGAATATGCCCTTTCCTTCTTTGCCCTCACTCTCCCCAAAGAGCTGCTTGAGCCACTCTGCAAAGAACTCCAGCTCAGGGTGAAAATATTCAAAGATCTCGATCCATTTTCCGCTGCGTGAGAGAGCGACCCTCGTCACTGCATATGAAGCCGCGTCCTCTTTCCAGCCGGGGTCGATGGCCATATCCTTTGCTCCTTCGATCAGAGCATCAATATCTATTCCGGCGACTGCAACCGGCAGCAGACCGACCGGTGTCAAAACCGAATATCTGCCCCCGATATCGTCAGGCACGATGAAAGTCTTGTACCCTGCCTCGTCAGCTTCTGCGCGCAGACGGCCTGTTTCTTTATCTGTTATAGCATAGATACGGGATGTTGCCTCATCACCGTATTTTTCGCTCATTACCTCTTTAAGGATGCTGAAAGCCGCCAGAGGCTCAGTCGTTCCCCCCGATTTAGAAATGACACAAAGGCATGTTTCCCTTTCACGCATCCGTGAAATGATCTCACGATGATATGCCGCGCTCATGTTGCATCCGGCAAAGACCACTTCCGCTCCGTTCGTATCTTCATGAGCGCAGATCGCGTCGATCACGGATTTCGCCCCCATATAAGATCCGCCGATGCCCACTACAACGAACAGATCACATTTAGCTCTGATCTCTTCGGCGGTTTTCTTAAGATCGGCAAGTTCTGCCTGCAATTCGTTTGCCGGATCACATGT
>CADCRD010000119.1 GCA_902803725.1 uncultured Eubacteriales bacterium | reverse complement strand
TTAACGGTAATAATGAAGATGCAAATGAAAACGGTATTCTGACTATCAAGAAGGATACTAAACAGCTTAATGATGTCGCCATTGTCAAAGGAAAAACATATTTTCTTCATGTTAAAGTCGAACATCTTGGCAATGACGATGATTTTGGGATATTTCTTTCAAAACCGGGCAAAATGGCTGCCAAGGACAGTGTGATCATTGACGGAAATAAGAGATCAGGGCATAAGCTTCTATATTCGGCCACATATTATCGTATGTCATACAAACTGATGGCAGTCTTTTTGTTCCTTATTCTTCTGACGATACTCTTTGTTCTGATTCCATTAAACAGAATCGAAGAAAAACTGAAAAAGAATCATCCGAAAGCTGATCTGAACAAATTATTATTGCGGCTGATGTTTATCGCAACTCCGCTTTTCATATACTATGATCTTTCAAAAATTGCTTCTTACTCCACAAAATCATTTTTAATTCAGCTGATTTCAATAAAAGGTACACTTAATCTGCTTATAATCGGTATGGTGTGGTGGATGATATACACATTGTGCAACAGAATAAGATCAACGATAATCGCATCGACTGTCTTGGGATTCATTTTTGGATTAGCGAATTACCTGCTGATACTTTTCAGAAATTCTCCTCTTCTTGCAATGGATCTGTTCTCATGGAAAACCGGACTCGCAGTTGCAGGAACATATACTGTTACATTTAATAAGGACAGTCTCTGGTTCATAGTTCTGACAATGATTTGGATATGTATAGCCTTTTCACTCAAAGGTCATAAAGGATTATCCTTGAAATACAGAATCGTATGCTTTGTTTTGCTTGCTGGCTGGTGTACTGCATTTTATCAGATTATTTTCAATACAGACATACTCTTAAAAAATGATATTAAGGTAAATCAGTTCAATCCTAACTGGACATACAAAAAAAACGGTTATGCGCTGTCTTTTGCAGCGTCTGTGAAAAGTTCTGTCACGAAAAAGCCCGAAGGATATGATCCTGAGGAGATAGAGAAAATATCAAAGAAATACAGGTCTGACAAGGCAGTCATGGCTAAAGAGGTATCAAAGAAAACTCCGAACATTATAGTTATTATGAATGAGTCATTTTCAGATCTCAGGTATATCGGAGATTTTGAAACTAATCGTAATTATATGCCATTTGTACAAAGCCTTAAAGAAAACACGATAAAAGGCACTATGCACATGTCGGTTCTCGGAAGCAGAACTGCAAACAGTGAACTCGAATTTCTCACAGGTAATACAATGCAGTTCTTCCCTGATTATTCAGTTCCGTATGTTTCCATGATAACAGAAAAAAAACCGGCCATGCCATGGAATATGAAAAAACTGGGATACAAAGGGATCATCGCATTTCATCCGGGAATGGTCGATTCATATAACAGAAACAATGTATATCCTCTGCTGGGATTCCAAAAGCATATTTCAATCGAAGATCTTAAGGATCCTGAAATAATAAGAGACTATGTTTCAGACAGCGCTGATTATGATACTGTCATCCGGGAATATGAAAAAAATAAAATGACTAAAAAACCGCTTTACATCTTCAATGTCACGATTCAGAATCACGGCGGATATACGACGAATGCAGGTGTAGTGGATGCCGGAATCAGCATTTCAGATACAAAGTTGCAGGATGAACAGGCTGTTCAGTATTTGAATCTTATAAAGAAAAGCGATGAGGCGGTCGAAAAGCTGATCACTTACTTCAGTACTCAGAACGAACCGACAGTCATAGTATTCTACGGGGATCATGAGCCGGTAGTTGGATCATCTTTTTACTCAGAGCTATACAACAAGCAGAAAGGTCTTTCTTACATGGAAATGAACGAAAAAAAATATCGTGTTCCATTCTTTATTTGGGCGAATTATGACATTAAAGAAAAAAGCAATGTTGAGACCAGTGCAAACTACCTGCAGGCAAATATGATGAATACGATCGGTCTGCCGCTTACAGGATATCAGAAATATCTTCTGGATCTTGAAAAAGATCTTCCGGTAATCAGCGGAGTTGCTGCCATGGACAGCAAGCATAATCTTTTCGATCCAAAAGAGTCTGATAAATTGAAAGAAAAAATTACTCTTTACGAAAAAATACAGTACAATAATTTTAATGATGACGAAAATAGAATAGATGAATTCTACAAACTGAAGTAAGCAAAAGCACCGGATCGGGAACAACCGGTGCTTTTTTGTTCTCAGAACAATCCAGCCTTTGAAAGTGAAAGGATCGTATGGTTTTGCAAAACAGCGCTGTATTTTGAACTATTCTCAATAATGAGCTTATCGCCCTCACCTGTTTCAGCTTCAACAAGATCCGCTGCCCGTGAAAATTTTGCTGCAAACATCTTGTCTGATCTGTCAGTCTTAATGAAAAGTCTTATTTGAACGTGTCTTTTTTTAGGGGCTTTTATTTCAAAACGTGTTCCTGATACGATTTTTTCCCCATTGAAGGCAACAATATCATTGTCATGATCATCACAAAGCTTTACGGAGACATCTTTGTTTTTGTTATCTTTTACTATCATCTCAGCTTTCGTACTCCCTACACGGCACGATGTGATGCCGCTGATTTGAATATTGTCTGCCATCTCTTTCAATCCGGTTATTTTTGCTATTCCAAGACCACCAAAATTATATATTACTTTGTCCTTATATGTCAGACGGCCGTCATTTCCCAGCAAAGCGGCATCAAAAGCATTTTCTCCATATTTAAAACCAAGAAGATGTGACTTTATTGCAACAGGCATGTTTTTTATTTTCATGATCCTGTCATCATCAATATACTGAACAGTATTTCTGATATTTTCAATAAATCTTTTCTGCTGATCGCTGTCTAGTATATGGACCGGCAGAGGAACTTTAAGACGCCATTTTACTGCATAAAGCAACACCTCCTGGACATATGGTGTTACGTTTCCGTATAATTCCAAGCTTTGTTTTATCAGCGGCATATATACTTTCTCGGGAATATCTAAATACCAGTAAGTGTTTTCTCTCAAACCGCTGGACAGTGAAGATGTGTCATTTAATTTTCTGTAATAATAAACAGAGTCTTTGACAACACCATATTTATTTCTTTTCATTAAAAACATTGTATTAAAAAGAATGTCTTCGTGAATGCGAACATTTTCGTCAAAGCGAAGAGTTTTAATTGCCTGAGTTTTAAAGATCGCATTTCCTCGAGTCGTCTGTATCAGGAACGGTTCTTTGTTAAGATCAATTATTCTGGTTGTTTCATATTTATAATTCATGGGATGATCATATGATCTGTCCCCGAAGATCCTTATTTTCGTGCTTACAAGATCTATATCATCATAATGATCTTCAAAAAAAGACAGAGCATTCTTCAGATAATCCGGATTCCATAAGTCATCAGCATCAAGGAACGCAAAATATTTTCCTTCTGCTGAAAGAATCGCTCTGTTGATTGCAGATGAAACTCCGCTGTTATCCTGCCTCAGGTAAAGAACATTGTCAGGATAGTTGTTTTTGTAGCTTAGGCAAATTTCTTCAGATCCATCGGTGCTGCCATCATTTACAAAAATCAGCTGAAGATTATCCTCAAATCCAATGGTCTGAGCAATCACAGATCTGGCAGCTTCGTCAAGAAACTCCTCTGAATTATATACTGCTATACATACCGAACACAAATAAGTATTTTTCAATTTCAATTACTCCTGCTAACGATGCTTATTTGTTTAAATTCCAACAGATTACAGTTTTCCTGCTGCCGTTTTCCATATCCAGTCTGAAAGCTTCATGGATATCGTCTATGCAATTAACATCAACTACATCTCCGATTACTTTTTTCATCAGTTCCGGTACTTCCGGGTCATTTTTGCACAGGTTCAGGTATCCTGCAAAATCCGAATTTCCGCTGCGGCTGCTTCCAAATAATCTCAGACCTTTCTCAAGGACCATTCTGGTATTGATAGGAACAGGATCTTCTGAAACGCCCATAAGAGCTATCGTTCCTTCGGGATTTATCACTTCGTTTATCATCTGATTTACAGCTGTTCCGGAGTGTGATGAACCTACACATTCGAATGCATGATCAACACGGATATCTTCAGGAATATCATTGACCTGGTATATACCGTCTGCAAAAGTGAATTCTTCCAGCTTCTCTTTAACAACACCGAATATCAGCAATCTGCTCTCAGGAAAACGCTTTTTCAGCAGTAAGGCTGTAATATATCCGAGATTTCCCTCTCCCCAGACGCCGATGGTGTTTCTTCTGAGATGAGCGATCTTATCAAATCTGTTAAGAACATGATAAGATACAGAGCAGATCTCAGTAAATGCCGCAACATTATTATCAATTCCCTCCGGGACAGGTATTACTCTGTCAGGGCGCATATCGACGTAGTCCTGCATGAAACCATCATATCCGCTGGCTCTGAACTTGCTGGACGGAAGATAATTTTCTGCTATGATATCGTCCGTCTCAAATGGAGTGTTCGGCACAAGAGCGACTCTCTGTCCTTTTTTAAAACTGCCTGAAGTATCTTTTTCGACTGTTCCGATACATTCATGAATGATAGCCATAGGCAATTTTTTGGCCAGAACTTCAGGTGGTCTCATTCCCTGATAGTATCTCTGATCTGCATGACAGATCGACATATGCGTTGGTTTTACTATTACCTGGTTGTCAGTTTCATTTATAACTGCCTGTTCAGCCTTTATTTCGTGCGGCGATATAAGTCTGTAGATTGTATTATTCATTTGTCCTCCTGAAGTATTGACTTCGCAACTGTTATATCTGACGGATAAGTTATTTTGATGTTTGTGGTATCCCCCTCGACCAGTCCGACTTTTTCACCTTTGATAACAAATACCTTGACGGCATCAGTCAGGATATTCTTTTCTTCCTGTGTAAGTGACATATAATGTCTTCTGAACGCCGTCGCCCTGAATGTCTGAGGAGTCTGTCCCTGATATAGTTTTGCCCTGTCAGGCACTTCATCGATATATTCAGCATCTTCACTTCTGACTATAGTATCAGTTGCAGGAACAACGGTATCACATGAACTGTACTTTTCCATTGCAGAAACATTATCAGCCAGCATCCTTTCAGTAACAAACGGCCTGACCGCATCATGCGTCACAACGATAGTTTCATCATCAATACCGAAATGCTTTTCGATATAATCTATACCGTTCATAATGGTATCGTTTCTCAGTTCTCCGCCTGGTATAACTATTATGTCTGCATTGTTCTTTATATCATTCTCTATGATTTCTTTTGTATAATCTATCCAGTCATGGGGAGTCAGGACAATTACCTTTTCAAATAAATCAGATGAAATAAATTTGCCTATCGTATGAGAAATAATGCTTTTCCCGCCAATTCTCAAATACTGTTTGGGAATATCCTTTCCCATTCTCCTTCCGATCCCGCCTGCCAGTATCAATCCGTATATCATTGATCTCCTCCTTTTTTTATCTTCTCGTAGATAAATGAAGTGATCCTCCCTGTAGCATCATCACATTCGTCTATGAACCGTTTTTCAAATTTCTCCAGTCTGCTGATGTCATATTCACCTTCAACAATATCGCTTATCAGTTTCTCTGCACTTTTGTATTTCGGCAAATCAACATCTGTTTCAAAATCGATGTAAAATCCTCTGCTGTCAGTATAATCTGCATAATCATATGTGTAAAGGTATGTAGGAATACCTGCTGCCGCTGTTTCAAACATGATTGCAGAATAATCGGTTATAACAGCATCACATACGGCCATCATCTCAATTGTCTGATACTCATTTTCAATAAAGAATCCTTCGATATTTGTATAATCACAAGTATTCATTACAGGATGAGGTGTCAGCACAAGAATATATTTTTCAGTATCAATATATTTCATCAGCTCCATGACGGGATCTGTGATATCATTTTTTTGATTTTTTCTGAAAGTCGGTGCATAAAGAATAACAGATTTATCTTTATATTGCACTCTGCTTTGTAAAATTTCCTCTTTTTTTCTGTTCTTAAGTTCATTGCTTTTCAGAAAATCAAGACGCGGCAGAGGTGCAATTATACCCTTTTCCTTCTCATAACCGAATGCATCAGCGAAAAATGAGAGACTTTCACTGCTGCTGGCAAAAAAATGTGTGTATCCATTGTGCATATTCATTGCATCAGCAATTTCGTCTGTAGAGCCTTCCTTCATGTTAAGTATGGATTTCCCGAATTTTTTCAGACATCCCATTGCATGCCACATCTGTAGTATGACAAGATTCTTCCGGTGGTGAAGAATACTTGCTGTAACACAATAGCCGTCGAGCAAAACAACTTTACTTACAGCGATGTTGTGCATTTGTGTGCCTGCCATATGCAGCCCGTATTGTAACTTGGCAAAAATACCTGAACCTATCGTTTTGCACAAGATGACAGTTTTAACATCCGGGTACTCTTTCTCCATGCGCTCTTTAATTAACATTATATCCAATGAAGGTTCGTTTTGCTGCCGGCTGATAATCGTCAGCTGGTTTCTCACAGGAAAGCACTTGTGAAACAAATAAAGGATATTCAGAAGGAATTTGAAAATTGTAATTAAAGGTTTCATAATTATTTATTATATCAAATCAGTAAGGTTTAAGCTAAAAATCTTTTCAGTATTTCAGTAACACGCTGCGTTGCTTTGCCGTCTCTTATAT
>CADCRD010000118.1 GCA_902803725.1 uncultured Eubacteriales bacterium | reverse complement strand
TAAGTCTTTCCGGATTTCAGCCCGCTGTCGGTAAAGCTTCGTTTTGAAGTATTAGCTATCTCAGAATATTTTCCATCAACGGCAGCAGAGCGCAGCACTTTATATCCGGTGACCGGGCCCTTCTTCCAGCTCACCTTGATATTACCTGCGCCGTTCTTTGTTTTGCAGTCTGCCGGGATCTCAGGCGCTGTAACTGTGCCATCTTTATTCAGTCCGTAATACGATGCTATGACTTTTGCTTCTTTTTTTGCCATCGATTTGAGGTTCGATTTTTGCATCAGCCAGGCTGCTCTCAACGGATTTGAATGGAATGAATGTTCGATGATTATTCCCGGCACATCTACATCCGAAGCACCTCTGATCACACCGTACCAGTCTCTTTTGTCGCTCTGCAGCTTTATCCAGACCTGATGTGGCTGATTGGTCTTCATTGCCTTTCTGACGCACTCGGCCAGTTTGACTCCCAGAGGCTGCGCGACATTATACAGCTGTTTTTTGCTGTATGATACGATCGTTAAAGGATAGTCAGTCCTTGATGAATCACTCGAATTGGAATGAATGGAAAGAAACAGGTCATTGCCTTTTGCCATCCTGCCTCTTTCATATACAAGAGGATCTTCAGCAAGTGAACTCTTGGTCAGAGTGGCTTTTATGCCGGGGTATTTGTTCAGATACGGTTTCAGATAATTTGATAATTTCCAAACCGTTTCGGATTCCCAGTATCCCGGAACAGCACCCTTGTTATATTTACCTGCGTGTCCGGGATCAACTTTTATCTTCAGTGTTGCCTTTGCGAAATCAACATTGATCTTGTGATTCTGTCCGTCACCTGTTATGACTAAGCTGTCGGTCCTGCCCAGGCTCTTTCCATCCTGAGTAACACCGGCTATGCAATACCCTGAGGCCTGTGAAATGCTGATGGTTTTTGATTCTCCATATTCCACATACATCTTTCCCGCCTTTTCGTTACCTGAAATGGCCGACACACTGCCTCCCCATTTACCATCTATCATACCCGATCTTCTGAGGGTGATCTTTGATTTTACAGGCACCTTCCAGCTGATTACTTTGATGCTGACCTTTTTCTTTTTTATATCTTTCTTCTTGATTTTGTATTTGATTGATTTTGTTTTCTGCGGCTTTGGAACCTTTTCTTTCCCGCTAACCATAAAACTTTTTATCGTATACCCTTTAGCGGATTTTATGCTAATTACTGTTCCAACTTTGATTTTTTTGCCGGATTTTGGCTTTTTACCTTTGATTTTTACTGTTGCGTATTTATCTGTTTTGTATACCAGTTTGTACTTTTTTACGGCTGCATCTGCTGTATCTGATGCAGCAAAACACAGCACTAAAGCGGACAGCATACATATGCATACAGCCAGTGCCGTTATCATCCCACGCCTTTTTTTATTCAGCAGTTTCATCATTTCTCCAATCCGGACCAGTGGATCTTTAGTGGATTACAATTATAGCATCTTTTTTTGAACTCATGCAAAAAATATGTAACTTCATCAAATTTTCACTTTTTGATTTATCGTCCTTTTCATGTTCATCAACGCCGGACATCTGCCCCTCTCCACAAACAGAAAACCGGCTATCGCGTCCGATGCCGGTCTCTGTACTGATCCATTTTTCTTTTTTACCTGACGCACGCCTTATTGCGTACGTTGTCATATAATATATTACTGTCAACAGTATTATATGTCCGTTGTTTGAGCTTACAAATCACTCCCGCTTATTGTTTGCCGTAGCCGTAATGCTCAGCTATTGTCTTCGCCTCTGCGGCAGCCATCTTCCTGAGATTTTTGTTTTTCAAAAGCCATCTGCATTTACTTCTGTTTGAATGGAATGAATGCTCCAGTATTATTCCCGGCACATTTACTGCTGCAGAGCCTCTGATAACGCCGTACCAGTCGCGTCCGTCGTTCTGACGTTTGACCCATACCTGATATCTTTGTCTCGTCTTCATCGTGCTGCGTATTGTCTTTACCAGCTTTTTCCCAAGAGGCTGAGCCTTTTTGTATAACTTTTTCTTGTGTTTCGATGAGACGATTGCCAGCGGATAATCCGTACCTCTTGCATCTGAATAATTAGAATGTATCGATATGAACAGATCGTAACCCTTAGCTTTGAGACCTCGCTCGTATACTCCCGGATCGTGTTTCTGGCTCTTTTTCGTCATGCCGCAGACAATACCGTATGATTCCAGTTCCTTCTTCAGATAATTCGTCAGTTTCCATGTCATCTTCGATTCCCAGTATTTCCTGATGATCCCTCTGTTATAGTGACCGGCATGACCGGCATCCAGCATGATGAACAGTCCCTGCTTTTTGAATTTGACATAGATACTCTGTGCTTCACCATTTCCTGTCAGCGAAACCTTGTTAACAATACCTATGCTCTTTCCGTTTACTATCACTTTGCTGATCCTGAAACCTTTGCCCGGTGTGATCGCAAATTCCCGTGTCTCACCATTAGCGAGTGTTACAAAGGATGTTGTCTGTCCGGGCTGCATTCCCTCTATCGTTCCGCCCTGCGTGCTCTTAACATTTGATGCACATGTCAAAGTCACCTGAGAAATGATCTTTTCTTCAGATGGCTGATCCTGGTCTTTCAATTCTTCCAGAATGCTCTGCTCGATCTCATCCTGATCGTTGTTTTCTGTGCTGTCTGTCTGTGCAAAAGCAACAGCCGGGATCAGCGTCACTATCATAACTACCGATAATATAAACGACAGAATTCTTTTGTTCATTGTTCTGCGCACTCCCCTTTTCAATACTCTTCTCTTTATATCAACAATTTATTTATTTTTTTATATTTCGTATGCGTATCAGCAAGCTCACGCATGTGCCCCCTCTCCCGGGAAACGTAGTATATCATTCCTCCCTCAAATGAAAAATGAAAGCCATTCTTTTTCACATAAACTTCACATCAAAAGGCATGCTGACGCATGCCATCTTTTACAGTTTTATTCTTTCTGTTTTTCGTCTGCCTGATCAACAAGCTAAAACGGCAGGAAAATGTTTTCTATTAAAGTCATCAGTTTAAACAATATCGGTGTCATGATCCTGCCCGTGAAATTGAAAGCGATCAGAGCTATCAGCAGTATGTCACCATAGGCATACAGTTTGTACCACCAATCATATCTTCTCAGATCAAACAGTTCCGTCACAACATTGAATCCGTCCAGCGGCGGGATCGGCAGCAGGTTGAACACCATAAGGACCAAATTAATGTATATGCAGTAATACAGCATCAAAGATATCATCTCGCCCATATTGCCCATGTTCGGATAGTATCCTGTTGCCCTTATGAATATCCCTAAAGCTATCGCAAACAGTACCGCCAGTATCAGGTTCATTATTACGCCTGCAACAGAAACGAGCAGCTCATCTCTTCTGGGTTTTTTGAATACACGCGGATCGATCTCAACCGGTCTGCCCCAGCCGAATCCGACCAGCAGCAGTGCGATAAAGCCTATCGGATCAATGTGGGCCATGGGATTCACAGTCAGACGTCCCTGGAATTTCGGTGTGTTGTCACCCAGTTTATAAGCAACTGCAGCATGTCCGAATTCATGAAATGACAACCCTATTATGATCCCCGGCAAGATCAGGAGCTTACTCATCAGCCATGTCTTCGGATCGCTGAACTCTCCGCTGCTGAATGCCGACCACCCCATGAACAATAGCAGTAATATGGCTACCGGGTTCTTAAAAAATTGACTCATATATATTCTCCTGTATGTTTCTTTTGAAGCCTTTTTACGTCTTCAGGTCTTCACTGCCTGTTTGACATATCCTGAAAATGATCTGTGTTAAATGAAAATCAAGTCAGGATATCCCATTATATCATTTTAGTCTCTATCATCAAGAAGAATGATGCGGGATGATACGCTTATGCCTTTTTCTGATCCGATCCGCCGCGCTTCATTGACATCAGTGTCCCGGCAGCGCTCAGTACGACAAACACTATAAATGACACTTTCATCGAATGCAGCAGTGTGGACGTCCGGGCATTCTGTAGTGTACTGCTGCCAAGATATATGCCCATCACGATCGTTACAATTGCCATGCTGACACTCTGCCCCATATTCCTCATTGTTGCCGTAATTGAATTTGCAACGCCGTAATCCTTAGGTGCCACTCTTGACATTATCGCCTTTGTGTTCGGAGATGAAAACATGGCAAATCCGATTCCAACGAATAACAAGAGACCGATCAGCACTGCCAGGGGTGTATTTTTTCCGAGCTGTGTCATAGCTAAAAGCCCGGCTGTGATAATCCCCATGCCGCCTGTTGCCAGCTTCCATGGAGCTATTCTGTCCGCATATTTTCCCATCCCGGGTGACAGCAAAGCCATGACAATGGGCTGCGCTATCAGTATCAGACCCGCAGTCTGCGAACTGTAACCTGCTATCTGCTGCAGATAAATGCTGAGCAGATAACTGATCGCAAACGTCGCTGCATAATTTAAAAGAGCAGCAATGTTCGACAAAGTGAATATCGAATCTTCGGAAAACATAGTGACTCTGATGATCGGATCTTCAGCCTTCATCTCAGTCCTTACAAACATGATACACAGTATGATTCCTGCAGTCAGGACCATCCAGGCATATCTGCTGACCGTAAGATTTGTCAGTCCGAATATCACTGACATTATCATCGCCATATACAGCAATGATCCTGCTGTATCATGATGCTCCGCCGGAGTTATATTTTCATCTTTTGTCAATCCCCGTGCAGCGACACTCAGAGCTATAACTCCTATGATCGTCGCTGCAAAGAACACCGATCTCCATCCAAAATAATGATTCAGGATGCCTCCGATGACCGGGCCGAGTGACAACCCTGTATAAGTAGCCGCCACACTTTTACCAAGCGCAGTTCCATGCTTTTCTTTTGGAAAAGCATCCAGCAGTATCGCATTGTTCGTTGCGAACAGCATCGACGCTGCCGTACCCTGGACCAGCCTGCATCCCAGCAGCATCCAGATCGAAACTGAAAAAGCTCCGGCAATGCTGGATACTGTAAACAGTGCTATACCTGTCTTCAGCATTTTTTTCCTGCCTCTGGCATCTGCTATCTTCCCCATCGGGACATTGATCGACGAGCAGGCAAACATATATATAGTGACTACCCATCCGACAGCGGCCGCTCCGGTGCTGAATTCCTTTCCTATGTTTGGTATCGACAAGTTAAGCGAACTTGACATGAATGTTGTTAAAAACGCTGTGGTTACAGCGACCATCAGCGTCATTTTCTGTTCTTTACTCAATATGATCGTCTTCCTTCCAAAGCCTTGAGCAGTGTTTCTTCATCTGCGTACTCAAGGTCGCCTCCCACAGGTATTCCGTGGGCTATTCTGCTGACTTTGATTCCTGTCGGTTTGACCAGCTTTGTTATATACATTGCTGTAGCTTCGCCTTCAATGTTCGGATTTGTAGCAAGTATGATCTCTTTTATATCATGTTGCTGCAAACGGATCATCAGCGATCTGAGGTTGATATCATCAGGACCTATTCCCTCCATAGGAGAAATTGCCCCGTGAAGGACATGATACAGTCCGCGATATTCTTTTACCCTTTCTATGGCCAGAACATCCCTCGGATTTTCGACTACACAAATAATGTCCTGCTCTCTTTTTGAATCCCGGCATATGCTGCATGGATCAGTATCGGTCAGATTACCGCATACAGAACAGTATTTCATCTTCATCTTTGCATTGACGATCGCATCCGCGATAGATCTCGCCTCATCATCGGGCAGCGACAGTATGTGAAAGGCCAGCCGCTGCGCCGTCTTGCCGCCTATTCCCGGAAGCCTTCCCAGCTCATTTATCAGCCTGGTCAATGGTTTTGCATAATGATCCATTTAAAACATTCCTTCCGGCAGTCCCAGTCCTCCGGTGACCTTATTCATCTCATTCTGTGAGATCTCTTCCATCTGGCGCATTGCTTCGTTGATCGCTGTCATCACCAGATCCTGCAGCATTTCAATATCATCAGGATCAACGATCTCCGGCTGCAGTTTCAGCTCAGTAACTTCTTTTTTGCCATTTACTGTTACGCTGACAACACCGCCGCCTGAAGATGCGCTTGTTTCCATCTGCTCGATCTCGCTCTGCACTCTGTCCATTTCTTTCTGGATCGCTGCCAGCTGAGCCATCTGCTGCTGCTGTGCCTTCGCGCCGCCCTTCATGCCGCCTGTCTTTGGTTTCTTTCCTGCCTTCATTCCTCTGCCCATTTTGTTGTCCTCCTTGGATGAATCATTTATTTAACTTTAATTGTTATTTGTTTGCTGCTATTTCAATTATTTCAGCGGATCTCGACCTTTGTTCCCAGCAGCTGTGATGCTCTGTCAGCTACTGCAGCAAGATCGTCCTCTTCGGATTCTTCATCTTCGCTGCGAAGAATCATTTTGTGAGGTCCTCCCGCATATTTTGCAATGAGATTTTCCATTGGAACACGGTTCTTTTCAAGATACCTGCCTGCAAGACCGCTGACTTTGATGACGAATTCGGTATCGTTCATCTTTATCGGAACAGCACCTGTTCTCACGAGAGTGAATGTGTCGGTCTGGCTCTCACCATCCTCTATTATCTCTGCCCAGATCGCATCTATCTCGTCTTCATACATATCATAGTCAGCCGTTTGCTGTACCGGCTCCCTGACGATCGGCTCCTCGCTGATCTGCGCTGTCTGACCTGCAGGATCTCCTGCACCGCCATATGTGCTGTTATCAGTATATGCATCAGCTGCAGCCGGCCGGGAACTCTCTGCTGCTGTCTGCTGCTGCATTTTTCGTTCAGCACGTTTCATATTGATGCTGACTGCTCTGCCGTCCGGAGTCGTCGTTGCCAGTTTGACCATACAGATCTCCAGCAGCACACGAGGCTGATTGGATGTCTTTGCTTCGCTTATCGTTCTTGCGATCTCAATGATCGCATTGTTTATGACACTAAGCTCCGTTCTCTGTGCCTGCCCGCTGATTCTTTCAATGTTCTCTGCGGACATAGCCAGTATGTCACCGGGATTGCTGATGAATTTTGCCATCAAAAGATTTCTGAAATGTGACATCCAGCCCTGAAGGATCTGTCTTGAGTCCTTGCCTTCGCGTATCAGCTTATCTATTATCAGCAGGCCTGATGCCGGATCATTATCATTGACCTGCTCGGTCAGTTGTGTGTATATCTCTTCGCCTACTGTTCCCAGTGCATCCAGCACATCGTCTCTTGTCACCATGCCGCTGCGTCCGGATATACACTGATCGAGGATCGTCAGGCAGTCTCTCGCTGAACCGTCAGCTGCCGATACGATGATCCTGACAGCAGATTCTTCCATCACAATATTGCGGTCGATACAGATCTTTCTGACTCTGTCAGCCAGCTGCTCTTCAGGCACGCGTCGGAAATCCATTCTCATGCATCTGGACAAAACTGTCGCAGGAAGTTTTTCAGGCTCTGTTGTACAGAGAATGAACATCACGGATTCCGGAGGCTCTTCCAGAGTTTTTAAGAGCGCGTTGAATGCTGCCTGAGACAGCATGTGGACTTCGTCAATGATATAAACCTTTTTCTTCCCGGCTACAGGCGGGTAATTCACGCTCTCGCGCAGCTCTCTGATCTCATCGACTCCGTTATTCGAAGCAGCATCGATCTCTATCAGATCCATGAAATTGCCTGCGGCGATCGCTCTGCAGCTTTCACACTGTCCGCAGGGTCTTTCATCCTCAGCGGCATCCGGCATGCTTCCTGTACAGTTCACTGCCTTTGCCAGCAGTCTGGCCACGGTCGTTTTTCCTGTGCCTCTGGTGCCGCAAAAAAGGTACGCATGATTCACGGTACCTGCCTTGATCTGATTTTTCAGTATTTTAACAATATGCTCCTGCCCCAGCATGTCAGAAAAAACTTCCGGTCTGTAAGCTCTGTAAAGTACTTTATACATCTGTTCTCCACTCATGACACATCTGCAGCTTTGATGTGTATACTCTGATAAAAACTTTTAACTTTTTATATGAAAAAACCGTCCTTTGACAGCCCCGCAGACAACGGAAAAGGCTTATCTACGGCACATAGGCGCTACCGTTTATTGCTGCTTCCTTCCGGACCTG
>CADCRD010000117.1 GCA_902803725.1 uncultured Eubacteriales bacterium | reverse complement strand
CCGACAAAGTTGTTTTGACCATGCCCCCTTTAGAGGCGTCTTCTGACGATACGGCCGATACGCTCATATTGTTTTTCAGATTTCCATCGTAGTCTGCTCTGAGTTCAAATTCGCCCGTGATCTCTTTGCTGACGTCAGCACTGCCTGATTCAAGCGCCTTCAAATATCCGCGGAATGCATCCTCCCATTCCATACGGTAATCCAGTCTGGCCAATTCACTTTGCGAGTTCGGTGTGTAAACAGTTACAAGATAGTGGTCATCAAATTCAGCTGTAACAACACGGCCTTCATTGTCATGCCCAGGGATACCGATACCTGTCGTCACTGCCAGCGGCACCCCCATCTTATCTTCACTGACCAGCATCAGAGTGCCCGAATAGCCTTTTCTTTCCGCAGAGCACCAGTACTGATGGTAGCCGGGCGTTGGGATTTCCTCCTGCCCTTCCTGCATCTTTGTCTCCTGTATACACATTACATCTGGCGACTCATCAGCCAGAAAATCAAGAAACCCTTTTTTTACACAAGCCCGCAGGCCATTAACATTCCATGATATATACTTTTTCATTCCTGTTCTCCGATATTCTCCAATGATTATTCCTTTTATTATACACAGCTTCTGTTCTTTGACACACATTTAAGATTGCTTTGCCGACCCTCAAATGTTATATTAAATCAATCTTTAAAAAACGATGAAAGGGGTATTTGCTGTGAAGCCGAAAAAAGATGTTGTTTTTTATAATATTTTATTCCCGGTCTGGATGATGATATTCATTCCCAGCCTTCTGTGGCTGCTGCTGTTCCCTGCCAATTATCTGATCGATCACCTTGTCGTCTACCTTTCAAATCCGGACTTTCCAAAACGCGGGGAGTTCTGTAAAAAGAACGTCTGGAAAATATGTCTGGCTGGATTTGGCTGTGATTTTGCAGGGGCGCTGGTGCTGTTTATATTCGGATCATCTTCGAAAATCAAATGGCTCGAAGCAATAGCAGATGGCATAAACAGCAATCCTTTCCAGAATACCGGTTCTTTTGCATTCGTACTGACTGCCGTACTGATATCCGCTGTACTGATTTATATTGCAGACAGATCGATCCTGGAAAACGCAGGCTTCGATCATGAAAGAGCAGCAAGAACAGCTCGGAATCTGGCTGTTTTCACAGCTCCGTATCTTTTCTTTCTGCCTGCTGATCTCATATACTGATACTATTTACTGTAAATATAATATCACTTGAGGACTACTGATTCTTTTCATTAAAAATAATATAGAACAACCAGCATTTATCGTTTTCTTTCATTATTTCTTTCTCTTTTATCATCGTATCCGGTTCTGCCAGAACGCCTCCGCTGACATAAGCCGCGATATAACACTTCTCATTCATAGCAAATGCTTTTTCACCTTCAAGCCCTGCGAATCCCAGCTGTCTTGCATCAGTCTTTTTCCATCCTTCAAGAGTTCCGGTCACAGCTCCGCCTCCTCCTTCTTTCTCCGCACAAAATGCTCTGTAATCACCATCTCGAAAACAAACGCCTGCAAGACCCTCTGTTTTCTCATTTGCTATTTTCTCGACTCCACCGCACTTGCAGTCTTTTACAAACTTTCCGCCCTTATAATAATCATATCCGAATCTTATCGTTTTTAATTTGCTGCCGGCTGTGTAATCAGCCACACTATAATATTCTCCCCCTGTAAGCATCTCCAGCACACTTTTTGCTTCTTTGTCCTGCGTTTCCCATTTTTTTATATTATTTCCAGTCTGATCACCGCTGCATCCTGCGATCATCAGCACGAGCCCTATCATCATCATTACCACAAGTATAGCTTTTTTCATGTCAGAAGATCCTTTCTTTTTAACGTGATAGCGCATCGGAAAAACAGGCTTTATCCTGTCTTGCTTCATGATACTCTTTTTTTGCCTTGGCTATTTTCCCCATTATAACAAATACTCATTATACCTTAAAGATTATATTCTGACCCATGCGTTCTCCTTCAAAAATCCAATCCCTCTTCAATGTGATTTATTTCTCTGAAAGAAAAAATCCGCACACACGGTACGGATTTTTGTTTTCGTTTTTTGTGAGGTATATTCTCTGAAAGAAATGTTTTGCATTCCAGCCAAACTGTCCGGAATAGTTTCCGGGCTGCCAATTATCTCTTTGAGAACTGGCTTGCTCTTCTGGCCTTTTTGAGACCGTATTTCT
>CADCRD010000116.1 GCA_902803725.1 uncultured Eubacteriales bacterium | reverse complement strand
TCCTTAAAGTCGCCATATCCTCTCTGCGTAGCAAATATAGCATCCTCTTTTTTTATTATAGCTGCAACAACTCTGATTGTTTTCATATGCCTTAATTCCTATCTTTTGTTATTTATGCAAAATATCAATCGAACTGCTCTACATGCTTTTATAATTCATCTTATCTATTTAGTAAGATAATCATATATATCCGTGCGTACCGAATGCTCCATGCGCAATCTGAAATTCATTATCGGAAGCAATTTGCCGTTATTATCCGTGATCGTCGTTTGTTTGTATCCGACCGGAGATACTCTTCCCATATAATAAAAATCCGTTCCCTCTCCATCACTCTTCTTGATGAAAAGATAGATGCGCAATCCACTTTCATTTGCATGAATTAGTTCCTGACTCTCCCTACTGTCTAAGCTTACTCTGCTTCTCGTCATCCAAGAGAATTCCTGAGGGTCCACAAATTGATCCTCGTACTTGGTAGTTTCTGAAATGTCTTCCTTCTTTTCATAAGTGACAAAAATCGGACAAGTACCATGCTTGATTCGATAGCCGTAAACAGTTGAACTGTCATCCTTTTCCCAATTCAGAATCCGACAAATGTCTCTGCGCGAATACTTCTGATATAGGACCAAATTGTCCTCATCATTATCTGTGTACATATTACTATATCGGGATAACCCATATTGAATCAAATCCTTGAGCGCTGTATTGAACTGAAGATCTCGTTGGTCCATACCAGCAAGTCTTCTCAAATAAAATGCACACCGTCTGTACATATCATCCTTTGAATTTGTCTGTTCTTCAAATAAAGAGACCATCGAATATTTTTTCTTATCACTCTGAGTATTCAAAAATGACTTGTCCAGTATACGCAGTGCTGACGAATAATCTTCCCGACGTAAGTTAACATGGTACATCTTTAACCTGGCAGCAGTCTTGTCAAAATTAACTTCTCCTTCTTCGAGAAGCAACTGCATTACAACCAACTCATGAGGTCTCTTTCCGTTAATGATCTGTGTGCTGATGAAATCTAATGTCTGCTCCTGTTTTTCCGTGAATTCTTTCAATCCACATTCCTTATCAACTGATCGAACAAAGCGGTAATAAGATGCTTTTTTATATTCGATAAACAGGATCGGATCGATCTCCCCATAACGATAAAATTCATCCGCAGTTGGCATTCTGCCCAAACGATCCCGAAGGTTAAAATATTTTTCCTTTAAGAACCTCAGAGGTGTCGTCGACTTATTGATTGCAGAAAAAATTGTTTCCTTAGATATTTCATCAAAATGAATTGTTGAACATCCCGGGATAATGCTGGAACCCTCCATGAGATATTTACGCATATTATCTTTGTTATAAGTTCTATCCCCAGATAGAGCGATGGGAATCAGAAAGTTATTTGCGTAGTTCCCTATAAAATCCAAAACGACAACATACTCTTTATCTTCTTTTTTACGGAGTCCCCTTCCCAGCTGCTGAACAAAAACAATGGCACTTTCTGTCGGTCTTAGCATTATGACCTGATTAATATCAGGCAGATCGACGCCTTCATTGAAAATGTTGACTGTTAAAATATAATCCAGAGAATCTATTCTGTTATCATTTACTAAGCGGTCCATCGCTTCCTGCCTGACTTCATCAGAATCATTACCAGACAATGCTAAAGTCCGCCAACCTCTCTTATTAAATTTTTCTGATAAAACCTGAGCTTCCAAAACTGAAGAGCAGAATATCAAACCTTTGACACGTCTCCCGGAATAACCGTAATAATTAGCTTGTTTGATCACATAATCTGCCCGCTCATCGCTGGTCAACCGATTAAAAACATGAAAATCACCCTGGTTTGCCAGCCGAATCAAAACATCTGCATCAGCATCACTGTCAAAAGCAATATCACGGATCCCAAAGTAATGGAATGGACATAGAAGGTCATTCTCAAGTGCCTGCTGTAAGCGAATTTCGTAAACAATATTATGATCAAACAGCTCGTAAATATTTCCGGAATCTGTCCTGTCAGGTGTTGCAGTCATTCCCAACCAGAATCGCGGTTCAAAATAGTTCATAACCTTTTGATAACTGGCTGCTGATGCGTGATGTACCTCATCTATAACTACAGTGTCGTATTCATTATGCTTAAAACGCCTCAGAACTTCGTCTTTAGAGATCATGGTTATCATCGCGAACACAAAATCCGCATTTTTTATAGCATCATAATCCTGTTCCTCTCCTGTCAGCAATGCCATCTTAGGACGAGAACCGAAAACCTGCCGATAAGAATCAAGTGCCTGCCTTAGAATCTGCTTTCTATGTACAATAAATAATACTTTCCCCGATGGTTGAATAGCATCACGCACACCAAATGCTGAAGCATAGGTTTTACCAGTGCCCGTTGCAGATATTAACAATCCTCTTTTGGCTCCACTTTCAACTATTTGCTTAAGGTTTTTTATAAAATCCACCTGCATTGTGTTTGGCTGCAGTTTGTATGAATCTAAGGATACGATACTATTGGATGCAACAATTTGCCTTTGCTTTTTAGCAGTTTCATATCTGGTTCTGTAACTTTCGGATATGCTGGAATACGTCTTTGCGTTCTCAGCATTCCACAATTGCTGAAATTCATTTTGGATCTTTATTGCAGCCTCACCACGCTCCGTTGTTACAAGTTTCGTGTTCCACTCCTTGTTCACGGTC
>CADCRD010000115.1 GCA_902803725.1 uncultured Eubacteriales bacterium | reverse complement strand
CCAGAACAGAAATAATCAATATTCCTTTGCTTTTTCTTGCATCGAACCTGAAATGCGCCGTTTCAAATGTTGTTATCTCAAATCCGACAAAAGCCCACGGAGCCAGTATCACAAGGCTGAATACCGCAAACTCCGGTTTTACGCCCTGGATGCCGAAATCACGGATGATTTCAGACGATACATGCGGCAAACATACAATAGCCGTCACTGCCACACCTGCCAGCAGTATTACAGCCAGTCCGGTATGGAACTTTTGCAAAAAAGGTTTTGCCGCAATGAACAGTACTCCGACCAGAGCCAGGACAACGACCGAAGTCATTACTTCACGAAGATATATCTCATTATTTCCTACGGTATAATGTATCCCGGACTGGATACTCTCTCCGAACATAGTCCGTACGATCAGAAACAGCGCACTGCCATTCAGAAAAACTATTGTAAGATATGAAAGACACAAAAACCATGCGCACAGAAATGCATGATCACGTCCGAATGCTTCTTTTGTATATGAATACAGACCTCCGGTCCCGGGGCTGCGTCCTATCAGCCATGACATGCCTGATCCTATGATCAATATTACCAGCACACTCAGCGCCATGGCAATAATAGTCCCGGCAGGGCCGGCCACAGGCAGGAATGTTGTTCCCGGCATAACGAAAGCTCCCCAGCCTACCATGCAGCCAAAGGCCATCGCCCAGACATCGACACGGGACAAGTATCTGTCTAATCCTTTATATTTTGTTTTCATATCGTCCATGATGTCCTTACCTCGTCCTCACTCTTTTATCAGAGTTTCCAGTGCTCCGTAGAGAGTATCAGGTTCCACCGGTTTTGCCAGATGAGCGTTAAGCCCCGCCTGAAGACTTCGCTGTACGTCTTCATCAAATGCATTTGCCGTAAGTGCTATGATCGGTATTGTCTCAGCATCAGCTTTGCCTGATTTTCGTATTTCCCTTGTTGCAGTCAGGCCATCCATCTCAGGCATCCTCATATCCATGAGAATGGCATCATAGTAACCCGGTTCGTTTGACTTAAACATCTGAACGGCTATCTTTCCGTTCACTGCCAGTTCTGCAGTGATGCCTCTTGCTTCGAGCACCATCATCATGATCTGAGCATTCACCTCAACATCTTCAGCCAACAGCAGCCTTCGTCCGTTCAGTTCGGCTTTTTGCTTTTTGATCTTCTTTTCACTGCCTGCAATACCGTCATTATGCAGCTCACTATGATGCAATGCACTTTTTTTCTGCGCGCTCTTTTCAGCAGAAGTCATCAAAGCCGACCGTCTTAAAGGCACAGTAACAGTGAAGACCGTCCCGACATTCTTCTCACTTTCAACATCAATGCTGCCGTTCATCAGCTCAACAAAGTTCTTTGTGATCGCCATCCCAAGACCCGTGCTGCCATAGCTGTTCGAAGAAGATGTCTTTTCCTGACTGAATGTATCAAAAATTCTGGGCAAAAACTCACTGCTCATTCCTATTCCGGTATCACTCATCACAAACCGGATTGTTGCGTTACCCTTCAGGCTGGCTGTCTCTTCACATGTTAGTACAACACTGCCTCCCCTGGGTGTGAATTTTACTGCATTGCCAAGTATATTGATCAGGATCTGCCGCAGCTTCATCTCATCACCCTTATAGTACTCTGCCATTCGTCCTGTTATACGGCTTTCGTACGAAATGTCCTTCTCGCGGCACTGTTCACCAATGATGGTATCCACCTGTTCCAGCAGTTCACTGAACGAAAAATCATGAAGATTCAAAGTCATCTTTCCCGATTCAATGCGGGACATATCCAGCACGTCATTTATTATATTCAGCAGATAATGCGCTGATACTCCGATCTGCTCCAGCTGTTCTCTTGTTACATTTGGCAGATCAGGATTTTCAAGGGCGATCGTATTGAGTCCGATGATCGCATTCATAGGTGTGCGGATCTCATGACTCATGTTTGAAAGAAAAGTTGTCTTGGCGCTGTTGGCTTCTTCTGCTGCAGAAAGAGCCTCTTTCAGAGTTTGAGTATACTCTATCTGTCTTCGCATCTCAGCATCAATGACCGTAAATCCCACACCAACAGCATGAACTATATGATCATCTCTGTCGGCGGGATGACGCACACCGGCCATGCGCAGCATCTCATAAACATCGTGTCCGCCGCGGTGCGTCAAATATCGATATGCTATTATATTTTCATCGGAAAGCGCTTTGCGTATATTATCAGGTTCAATGAATTCCAGATAACCATCCCTGTAACCATCGTCTACATAAAGATCACAGTAGTACCTGAATCTGTCATAAAACAGAAAATGTTCGCCCTCGGGGGTCTGCTTTGCATCCTCAGGATCAGCGCGGTAGCAGACTGCATCATCTGCGTCCAGATCGACATAGTATACACTGCGGTAATCCGATGCCATCGCGGTTATCATTTTGTCCAGCTCTGCCCGCTGTTTCTCCTTTTCCAGCAATTGCTCATTCAAAGCCAGCTGACGCAGCAATTCCTCCTCTCTTGCCTCCTGCTGACGGTGAACGATATCCTCCTCCATACGTTCTTTCTTTTCTGTTATATCAGAAATGAAGACGTAATATATTCCGCCATAAGTATCTGTTTTAGTATGGTGCCCATAATCCTCTACCCAGCGCACGCTGCCGTCCCTGCGTATGATACGATATTCCACATAATCATATCCTTCTTCATTTGGAGCTATCTGTTCATTGATCATGCCTGTGATAGCGGCATAATCATCCGGATGCACCATACCCCGGAAAGTATATCCTGTAAGTTCCTGAAACTCATCTAAAGAACTGCACCCAAAGATATTCATGGCTGCTTCGTTTATATACAGCAGTTCTTCTTCACCGGAATCTTTATAGATAAAAAAGCCTCCGGGCATATGCTTTCCAATCTCCTCCACGATTGGCAGTGTATTCTCATCCAGTTGAAAACGCTTTCCAAACATCAGTTTTCTCCCTTGACGACGGATCACTTCACTTTCAATATTGTTCTTGTCTTCTTTGAGTT
>CADCRD010000114.1 GCA_902803725.1 uncultured Eubacteriales bacterium | reverse complement strand
TTTCGAAAGCTCCGAAGAACTGATCGGTTCATTTTCCCAGATGATATCGGCAAATCTGCGTTCCAGATCCCCCATCTGCATATTTTTGGACTTCATTAACTAAACCTCTTGACGTGTTCTACATCATGTAGTATATTCCTTATATATTTATTTTACATCATGTAGAATATACGTGTCAACATAATTTATTTTTTGGAAGGTCAAGAAACATGAACTCAAAGAAGATATTTCATTATTCATTCTTTATGATACTGTTAGCAGCAGAGATAACATTTTTAGTTTCGTGCAGTGGCCCAGACAAGGGATCTGATCATAACAGTGACGATCTCTCAAATACTGCAAAGTCGATTGCCTGTTCCTTTGAAGAGACAGATAATGGTTTTTACTTAGTTCCTGCATATGACAGTGAATATCTGTATTATTATGATAATAATGCTCGTTCTGCTGTAAAAGTCTGTGGAAAAGCCAACTGTGTACATGATTCCGGAGATTGTGATGCCAGATTCGGAAACGCGATGTTCAGTTCGATCAGTGCATACACGCTGCAGTCGTATCATGGAAAAATCTATCTATGGAATTCGTCACATACGGACGGGCCGCATCTGTACAGCGCAGATTCTGACGGCAAAAATCATAAGGATCTGGGAGCGCTGAAAATTGATAACGCCCGTGGACAGGGCGGCGTTGAAGCATCGTTTATTTCAGACAATACTGCGTATGTAATTGCTGTTGCCGGGATCAACAGTTTGGGATATCAGTATCATAGGGTTTATAAAAGAAGTATCGAAGCAGGTGCGGAAGCTCAGCTGATATTCGCTGATGAGGATGAACAGAGTGTAGAACATCGCATAAACCAGCTGCGGGTGGACGATGGGCTTGTTTATTTTCAGGATATTGCATTTTACGGTGGCCTGGACCGGCTGGAGTCCCGGCTGTATCGGTATGATCCTGTAAAAGATGAGCTCCGAAATATCCTTACACTTACCGACAAGCAGATCTATTATACGGTGAAGGATGGGATGATTTATTATTCTGCGTTTAACTACGCAGAACAGTCTTATGAGGAAATCTGTTGTTATGATCCGGAAAACGATGAGAGCACTTCTTTCTGCAGCGCGTGGGGTCTCATCACCTGGGATGGGAAGAACTTTGTGATCGAGGAATTCGTCAATGAGGAGGAGCTGATGCCTTCTGCCGTGACGTTTGTTTCTCCGGATGGAGAGAAGGTTTGTGAAATAGCTTTCAGCCAACTGACCTACGATCCTTCGTTTTCCGGTATAAGTATGTCTGAGAGCTATGTTGTTACGAACACATTTGATGATTCAGATAACGAGATCATCCGGATCTTCAAAAAAGAAGATCTTTTGAAAGGGGATCTTCATTTCTCGGAGCTTCGGTACAAAATGTCTTATGCAAACTGAACGCCATACACTGACTCTTGAAAAGTTGTCTAAGTTTTATGGAGAGAAACAGGCACTGAACCGTGTCAGCTTCTCTTTTGATGATGGCCTTTACGGGATTCTGGGTCCGAACGGTGCAGGGAAATCCACGATGATGAACCTGATCACGGATAACCTGAAGCCGACAGAAGGAAGAGTGCTCTATAATGGTAAAGAGATCATTACTTTAGGTAAAAGCTATCTGACCAAACTGGGTTATATGCCCCAGCAGGAAGGCTTCTATGATGCGTTTTCCGGCAGGATGTTTTTATCCTATATGGCGGAAATGAAGGGGGTTCCGAGGAAACAGGCCAATGTACAGATCGAAGATATTCTGATGCGCGTGAACCTTCAGTCCGATGCTCATCGTAAGATCTCCGAATATTCCGGCGGCATGCAGAAGCGGCTGATGCTGGGACAGGCGCTGTTAGGGAATCCCGAGATCCTGCTTCTTGATGAACCGACAGCGGGCCTGGACCCGGTGGAACGGATCCGGCTGAGAAATTATATCCATGAACTGTCATTGGACAGGATCATTCTCTTTACGACACATATCGTCAGTGATATCCGGGAGATCGCAGATCAGGTCCTGATGATGAAGGATGGCAGGATCGTAAAGTCAGGACCGATCCCCGGTATCCTCCGGGAGCTGCAGGAGGAAACCCTGGAACAGGCATATCTTGATGTAATGGGAGGCGGAATGGAAGATGGCTGAGATCCGAAGACTCCTCCTGAGGCCCGCGGCTTTTGCTTTACTGATTGCAGCGGCAGTGATCAGCCTCTTTTTCACGATCAGAAATGAACATGCCAAGTGGGAAGGCTCTGCAGCCGTAATGGAAACGGACGCGATGATCCTTCGTACAGAATATATCCGCCAGATGGAAACGCTGAAAGAATTGGACCTCCATTCTGCAGCTGAACTCCTTGAAAAGACCCGGGAAAAACAGTCCCAGGCTGTATCTTATGACTACAGCTATCAGGATTATGTACGGGAAGTGTATGTTACGCCAAAGCTTCAGGCATGTCTTTCCTATCCGGAGTTTCTTGTAAAAATCAGGGAAAACGCGGAGATCTATCAGAAGATCAGTCTGTTTTCCAGAGAGAATTATTATACCCTTCGGAATATCCGGAAAACAGATGCGGATTATCGGCGGGTATCCGGGGTACAGCCGGAATTGCAGGTATCTGATGCTATAGAAGACCTCCTCTCGAACCCGGTGTCTGACGTGCTGATCCTGGTTCTATGCCTATGCTTTACCTTTCTCATTCCCGTGGAACGAAGAAATCATTTATGGGAACTTCTCCACACCACAGCAGCAGGACGGGGGAGGCTTTTTCTGCTGCGTCTTTCTTCCCTGATACCGGCCCTGCTTTTTTCTATGGCTGCAGTATATGGCCCTTCATTTCTTTATTTGGCATCCCTGTATGGCATGCCGGATCCCTCTGTATATGTTCAGTCCGTCAGTCTGTTCCGGGAGCTGTCATACCCAATATCTTTGGGGGCGTTTCTGATCTTTCTGATGATACTCCGCTGTATCAGTTTCCATGCGGTATCCCTCCTTTTTTGGGTAATACTGGAGAGTTTATCTTCGGCAGCTGTATCCATGATGATTTCCGGCTTTGTATTCTTGCTGGAATATCTATTTTATCGTCTGATCCCGATACAGAGCGCCTGCGCCATTCTGCGGATCGTGAATGTATTCTCCTGTCTGGACACAGTAAATATCTATGGCGGATATCTGAACCTAGATCTTCTGGGCTTTCCGGTATCAGCAGCTCTTTGTCATGTGGTATTCATAATATTACTGATCCTGGGATCCATGGCAGGCCTTGCGGCTGTTTATCGCTTTAAACGGCCGAAGGCGAGAAACTGGATCCTGTTATCCCTGGAGGGCCTGATGTTCCGTACCAGGGACAGACTCTTCCGGCTGCTGCCAAGGCTCTCATTAGGCGTTTATAAAACTTTTTTCATCCAGCATGGTCTGCTGATCCTTTTATTGCTTTTAGCGGGGGTAACAAGGCTGCTCCCGGAGACCCGGGTTGACGTGGCAGGGGCAGAGTATCTTGCTTACATACGGGAAGAACAGCTTTCGGCACCCTTCAATGATCCGAAGACGGTTTCTTTTTTCAGTGAAGAACAGGAAGAGATCCGGGAAGCAGTTCGTATGCATGAAGAACTGTATCAACAGCATGAAGAGGGTATCCTGGATGAGCTGACATGGTTTATGGAGGAGAACAGGATCTCGGGTATCCATGTGCGTCAGGAAACACTGGATCTCTTGGAAAGAGAACGAAGCCGGCTGGAAAAACTATATGAGGAACGGGGTATATGCGGCTGGATATTGAACCCGCAGTGCTATAAACAACTGCTGGGAGAAGGGAAAGATTTATCCACACGATATCAGATATACACGGCAGCTGCCGTCCTTGCCATGTGCTTTCTGATGTCAGGAGCGTTTTCCTATGAGAAGAAATCCCGGGTACAGCCGATGCTGCATCTGACAAAAAAAGGCGGTCTGACGTTCTTTTTCAGAAAAGAGGTGTTAGCACTCTTATATGCGTTATTTACAGTGTTGGTGATCTATTTAACGGATCTTATCAGAGTGGGCGAACTGTATCCTATCCATGCCCTTGACGCTCCGGTACAGAGTCTGTCCTGGATGGAGGATGTCCGCATTTCCGTTACGATCAGAGACTATCTGATCCTGCTCACGGCATATCGTGTACTGATGATGTTTCTCATGGCACAGCCCGTGCTTTTGATCTCATCAAAGACCCGGGAACCACGGATTTCTTCACTTGCAGCTGTCGGGACTTTAGGGATCACATCATTTCTGCATTTTATACATTCAAAGGAACTACAGTATATAAATATGGCATATATCCTGGAAGGAAGGGAACTAATGCATCGGATCTCCGCAGGAAACATCTCAGAGATGCTGATTCTCTGCGGATGGGTATTGACATTTGTGGGGCTGGCTTTCTGGTGTCAAGGCGCAAATACTTAGTAAAAATACAAAGCGGCTGATTCTATTATATAACAAGAATACGAGGTAAAGCTATGACAGGGATATCGCGTAAAATGGAGCATGCATGCTCTGGCATGCATATTATAATTACTGCTTTTTTATGTATTTTTCTTTTTGGGTGTGTAACTGTCACACCATCGACGGGAGACTACAAATCAGAAGAATCTGGGACAAACAGCCCAGGTGCAAACG
>CADCRD010000113.1 GCA_902803725.1 uncultured Eubacteriales bacterium | reverse complement strand
TTTAATATCCGCATCTTTCTTGCGGAGGGGATGATTCTGATCAGTTGCTGCCTCTATGGCCTTACGTTTCATCTCAGTATCAGCATAGGCATAGATCAAGGTAGTCTCCAGATTAGAATGTCCAAGCCACTCCGAAATGAGTACCAAAGGCACTCCTTTGCGGTACAGATGAATTGCTCTGCTATGCCTGAACATATGTGGTGTAATTCTGTCCGGCACATCAGCACACGTTTTTTTGGCGCTCTTTGTGTAAACTTTGATAAAGCGTGCAACATTATCATCTGACATAGGTTGTCTATGTCCATGTATTGTAGTGAAAAACAAGGGATTATCATGGTCATTCCTATCAATGCCGAACCTTTTTATATAGGCATTGAAATGCTCCATTGTCTTTTCCATAATCGGAACACTACGGACTTTATTCCCTTTCCCATGTATTATCACATGGGACGATTTTCCTGTTGTAACAAAGTCTGCCGGGTGCAGGCCCAAAACTTCATGGTTGCGGGCACCAGTATCATATAGAACTATAAGAAAAAACAAATCCCGATGTCCGGTTTTCTTCTGTGGATTCGGCTGATTCAGGATTGCCTCCAGTACTGACTCGCTAAAGTAATTAACAGTCTGATCATGCTGTATTTTTTTAAATGGAATCTGTTGGATACTCACATAGCAATAATTCAAATCCGGAAACCGTGAGCCTATATACTTTAGAAAAGCACGAATCACTGCAATGCGTTGATTAATGGTAGTGCCTGAACAACCACGGTCCCTATCCAGCCATGACACAAATCCAGCCATTTTTTCCGGGACCATATCCTTAAAACCGACTTGATAAATGCGGATTTGTTCAGAATCAGCGATGTAAGTAAGGAACAGGTTCAATCCTTCGCGATACGACTTCACTGTATTGGGGCTGCTTTCCTTCTGAGAAGGAAGATATATTGTCAGATAGTCCTTAACGGCATCATAGAACTTTGGATCCTTAATCTTCATAGCTGGGCACCTCCGGGACACATGACCATTCATTCATGTGGTGTTCTTCAAGGTGTTCCGGAACCAGATGGATATAATAAGCAGTATCTTCAAGGGAAGTATGCCCCATATATGCGCTCAGGCGCGGAAGATTGGAAGCTATGTCAATCCCCTCCTGAAGCCATTTATGGATAACCCTCGTTGCAAAGTTGTGCCTCCAGTCGTAGACCCGGGGATGTTTCCCGT
Source organism: uncultured Eubacteriales bacterium (assembly GCA_902803725.1). Lineage (GTDB taxonomy): Bacteria > Bacillota > Clostridia > Peptostreptococcales > Anaerovoracaceae > UBA3738. The sequence goes on along the minus strand of CADCRD010000113.1, from coordinate 2,171 downwards.
CAAATGATAATCCTGAGCGTTTGATGCAGGTGCGGAATGTACGCTGAAGCCACAAAACGCTGTAAGGTTTGCCGTCCGGGCGTTGGAAAAAGTATTCCCTCTGTGGCATAAGAGAGTTCATAAGGTCATTGTATTTTATGCATAGGTCACGCATGTCATCGGACATACTAACAATACGATCCTTGTGCACTTTTGAATCTGCTATGTATAAAGTACCGGCCTGATAATCAATGTCTGCACATTTGATTTTTAATGGCTCCTGGGGTCGGAGGCCGCAGCAATATAGCATTCGAAAAATGACTGGACTAATCAGATCCCTGTTAATGGCCACAGGATGGGGAGGAAGGGTATCTGCTGCAAAGAAAAAGGCATCCAATTCTTCGTCACTGTACAGATAGGGTATAAAGTGCTGATACTGTCCGATTATACCTTCTGGTATCAAATAGGTTGCCGGCTGCCGTGTTTTCAGAAAGATCAAAAACCCATTTATGGCAATCATCCGGCGTATATGTCCATTCGTATTCTCGTTTGGTCGTTTTACAAGCCAGGGTTCAAGGATCTGATTTGTTACTACGCGGGCATCAGGATGATTTTCAAAGCAGTAACGGTCAAATCTCTGTAGATTTCCGCTATAGCTGACAGCTGAATACCCAAGAGAGCATTTAAATGCGATATAGTCCTCTATGTCGTTTGCCAGAAAACTATTATACAATTGATTCATCTAAACACCTCCGATCTAAGAGGTGCAGATTCGAATCCGAGTGCACAGTTGCGCATAAGATCCGGGGTCAGCGGAAGATACCGTTTCAGTACCTCTCTGTCGCGTTGCCCCAGGATCTGCGAAATCATTTCCGGGTTTACAGAAGCACCCAGAAGCCACTTTCCCATGGTTCTGCGGAAGATATGGAAACCCCTTCCTGCTCCAGGTGTATACCCGAGACGGCTTCTTTTGAGTTGCCTAAGCAGGATATTTCTGACGGAAGAAATATTGCAAAGTTTGCGGTAAGGACGGTCCGTTGTAAGAAAAATATACGGGCAGTCGTTTTTTGGACGTCCGTGCTTTATGTAATCGTCGATTGCCTCCACAACCTCATCCGGGATCGGAAGACCAATCCTTGTACCGGTTTTATGCTGGGCAAGATATATGGTTTTTTGATCAGGATTATAGTTTTCAAAACATAGGTTTGCAATGTCGATCGCCCTTAGGCCAGTAAAAGAAGCAAGAAGAAGTACTGCATAATCGCGTTTTCCCATAATAGTATTTCTGTCTGGGGTTTCGATAATCACCTCCAGTTCTTCTTTTTCAAGAGCAGGATAGATCACACGCCTTGTAGGTGCAGCCCTAAAGGTTACAGTTTCCAAAGAGACTGGGTGTCCTTGCGCTGTGAAGTACTCAGCAAGTTTTCTTGCGACACAACAAACATTATTCATGCTGCCGGGACGGGATACATATTCATTTTTGATAAATTGAATAAAATCACTTTCATTGATACATTCAATCTCGCGGATATCTGATTCCTGAAGGAAAGCAAAGAAATCTCGGGCAATACTGGTATATGAGGTTACTGTACTTTGAGACATCTGATCTTTGAGGAAAGCCACAAATTGATCAGTCTGTGACTGATAATAATTGTCCAGTTCTACTTTGAATCGCAATCCTCGGCTGTATTTATGCTCGAACTCTTTTCCGGCATAAAAACTGTCCAGCATAAAAGAAAACCGGGTGAAGTAGTTATACTTCTTCTTAGAGATAAGCTTCATTTCATAACGTTCATTGACGTTATCACGATAATCTTTGTTGACATCGGCGCGATACTCAACAACATGAGCAAGCTCATAATAATCGGAAATATCCTCATAAGCTTTTACATATCTGCTTTTGTTGTAGTCACACTGTTTAAGGTTTTCCAAGTGTTCCATAACGGCATTGAAACCATCATGGAGTGCAGTTTTCTGTTTCATCTCTTATCCTTTCTGTATGCAGCACTATTGCCAACAGAAGAATAACAGAAGATGACTAGGCAATCATTAATTATTCCGATGTATTTCTCTTATAAAACGTAATGATCGGCTATACAGCAGAAAATATCGGGATAAATAAAACATCGGGATAATCTGCCTGCCACATCCGTCCAAAGGCATCTTCTTCAAAAGCCTTACGATCCCTGACA
>CADCRD010000112.1 GCA_902803725.1 uncultured Eubacteriales bacterium | reverse complement strand
CGCATTCTCATCATTTTTGAGCGGTTTTTTGAGTCTCGCGTATTTTCTCATATTATTTCTTTTCTTACTGCCCCGGGGTAACACTCACTTTCCCGGTTTTGTATGTTATCCCCTCATCATCTCCAGCAATACCTCCTCCGAGAACACCTTCCCGGCAAAGGCTTGCAACATAATACTGTTTCATTTTCTACCCCGTCAGAACAAATTGTCAAGGATCACCAGGGCATTCTCTGCCGGCGATCTCGTGCCGGTATCAACAACCAGGTCATATCCATCCCTGGGAAACAGGTACTTTTCTGAGGCTTCTGCCGATCCGGGGCATCTGTCTCCTCTCTCGCTTTCCCTTTTTTTCAGCAGATGCAAAGGGCAGGAAATGCGCACCATCTTCATATGACCGGAAGACAGCTTCTCTTTCAGATGCTTAAAAATCCGTTCACTGGTGATCACATGGTCAATGATGACGCCGTCTCCGGTCTCCAGCATTTCCAGTGCCTTACTGCATAATATGTCGGATTTTTCGAAAACATCATCTTCGTATATTGTTTTGGCTATCGACATTTTCAGAAAATCATCTATTGAAACAATACCATACCTTTCTGACCTTTTTTCTAAGATCAGTTCCTGTAAAGCTTTGGCCAAAGTGGATTTCCCGCTGCTGGACGGACCATTCAGCAAAATAACCTGCCGTTCCATATATCCTCTATCTCCACAAATTTCGACTTAAAACTCAAAGACAAACACTTCATGGATCTCTTCCGTATAGCCTTCGTAAAATCCTTTTGGCATGCCCAGCACAATGCGGGCGCCCCGATTATAAAGAAGGAGGAAGCGGTTCTCCTCACGGTCGAAGCACAAGCCTTCGATCTCACCCTGCTTTGTCACCTCATCAAAAGTCTTTTCTGAAAACACTTTACCGTTCAGCCGGTCTTCGCTGACTTCGACCCGGTACATATGGTCCGGGGCATCGTCATCCGCATCGCCGTCGTCACAGGTCACATAGAGATCTTTACCGCCGGATGCGACACCTTGTATCCACTTTGGTACGGGGTTCATATGAAGTTTACCCTGGTATTGGCCCGAGTCCAGACTGTACATGTACAGATATTCGCTGGATTCATCATCGATCCAGGAACACATGTATACCGTTTCAGAGTCCGGATCGACCGCGATCCCCGAGCATTCCAGCTGACCTGTATCGGCCCGGAACGGGAACACACGCTTAAGGTTGAGCGTATCGCCGTCATAGACAGCGACCTGGATGTTCTTTCCCTCACCGTCCATAAAATATTCAACGCCTAAGTACAGCTCATTCTGCCATACGTCGATATCACCAATGTGATTGACCTCCAGCTCATAGCCTGAGAACGGGTCATTGTTTTCGGCAATGATATTCCAGTCTTTATCATATTTGGTCAGGCTTCCCGAACCGCTGACCCAGTAATAACCGCCCTCCGTACAGATTCCCTGCCGCCCGTTCACCGGATGAACAGACGTAAGCTGATAGCTGTGGCCTGCGTCATCCGCCTTTGTTGTTTTCTGTTTTACACCGCAGCCGCATAAACCGGCAGTCAGTACAAGGCTGATTATGAGTATAATAATTCTTATCTTTTTCGTATCTTTCATCTGCGCGTTTCCTTCACAGCCTCCGGTTTAGTTTTTGCAGCCATATGGCATTTCTTCAAACAAGCCAGCCGCGGAACAAACAGGCAAACCGGAATCTATCCGCGGACTTTCAGAATATCGAGGGTATGATTGGAAGCTCCGATTAGATCCTGCCGTTCACAAGTTGCAAAATGATATTCCATCCATTTGGCGAAAGTATCCTGACTCATTCCATCAATCAATCCGCTTAGATAATGAGCTGCACCGTCTGTTGCTACCAGCCTGACCCTGTCCAGAGGGAATAGGGCATTCAGCTGAGAAATATCTTCTGTTCTGACCAGCTCAAATATTTCTTTCGGTTCGCTTTTGCAGTGCCAGTCATCGGTCAGCAGGTTGTTGGCCTCATTAAGATGACCACCCAGAAATACATACTGAATGATCGTGGCTTCGTTCATGCAATAGGCAACCAGTATGTATCCCCCCGGTTTTGTAACACGCACCGCCTCGGACAGTGCCTGTATCTTATCTTCTGTTGTATATAGATGATACATGGGACCTAACAGCATTGTTACATCAAACGATTTATCCTGAAATGCCGACAGATCCAGGGCGTTTCCCTGTAAAACCGCAATCGGTT
>CADCRD010000111.1 GCA_902803725.1 uncultured Eubacteriales bacterium | reverse complement strand
TTTTGGTGAGCCTTGAGGGATTCGAACCCCCGACCTACGCATTCGTAGTGCGTCGCTCTATCCAGCTGAGCTAAAGACCCATGTGCTTTTCGGCACGTATGTGATTATACAAAATCATAGCCGATTTGTAAAGCACTTTTTTAGAACAATGATATCTGATCGGATTCGGGCATATCGCCCAGTACTCCGAACTTTCTGAGCGTTTCAACTGCAGTCTTGTTCACCTTGGCTCTGGCCTGCAGATCCTCTATTGTTGAGAAAGGTCTGATCTTTCTTTCCTGTTCGATCACCCTGCCGACGGATTCGCCCACACCATCAAGGGCGCATATAGGAACAACGACTTTACCGTCATGTACATCAAATCTCAGAGCCGGTGAATTCTCGATAGTCGGATCTTCAAATTCATATCCTCTTGACATCATCTCATATACGATCTCATATACTGTCATTTCCTGCTCTTTTTTCTTCTGCTCAGATCGCTCCATCCTTTGAATATTTTCTATCTGACGCATCACGGCATCTCTGCCCTGACTGATAATTTCCCATTTGAATCCTGCCAGTTTGGTGCTGAGAAAAGCAGCGTAAAATGCCTGCGGATAATGGACCTTAAAATAAGCAATCCTGTATGACATCATTACATAAGCAACAGCGTGGGCGCGCGGGAACATATATGATATCAGCTTACATGACTCGATATACCATGGCTGCACTCCATGCTCGCGCATCTCTTCTTCCTGATCGGGTTTGAGCCCTTTTCCTTTTCTGACTCCTTCCATTATCGTGAATGCGTGTCCGGAAGGCAACCCCTGATTTATAAGGTAGTTCATGATATCATCACGCGTGCAGATGGCGCCCTGTATGTCCGTAAGCCCTTTTCTGATAAACTCCTGGGCATTTCCGGTCCATACATTTGTTCCGTGAGACAGACCTGATATTCTGACAAGATCCGCAAATTTTTCAGGCTTGGTATCATCCAGCATCTGTCTGACATAAAATGTGCCAAACTCGGGTATTCCATAACTGCCGTGTCTGAATTTATAGTCATCGTATTTAATATCCAGGCTGTCAGTTCCGTTAAACAGCGCGTTGACCTTCGGGTCATCCATCGGCGTAGTCATCGGGTCCACTCCGGTAAGATCCTCAAGATGTCTTATGATAGACGGTGCATCATGGCCAAGTATATCGAGCTTTAACAGGTTCTCATCTATTGAGTGATAATCGAAATGTGTCGTCGTAATATCTGAACTAGCATCATTTGCAGGTCTCTGGACAGGACAAAACTCTGTTATGGAATGTCCGACGGGAAGGATTATGATACCGCCCGGATGCTGCCCGGTCGTTCTTTTCACTCCTACACAGTGATTTGCGATACGGTCAACATCATATTTATCCGGGAACCAGCCGTGTTCTTCAAAATATTTTTCGGTAAATGCCTTTGCCGTCAAATACTGAACTGTTCCGATCGTACCGGCTTTGAATACATTTTCATGCCCGAATATTTCTTCAACGTATTTATGTGCTATTGGCTGATACTCCCCTGCAAAGTTAAGGTCGATATCAGGCTCTTTGTTTCCTTCAAATCCCAGAAATGTCTCAAACGGGATGCTGTGGCCGTCACGGTCCATCATTGTGCCGCATTCAGGGCAGGATTTTGGAGGCATGTCTATGCCGCATTCATATTCCTTCGGATCGCCCCATTCAAGATGCTTGCATGCAGGGCAGATATAGTGGGCATTCAGCGGATTTACCTCTGTGATACCTGACATCGTTGCAGCAAAAGACGAACCGACAGAACCTCGTGAACCCACAACATAACCATCAGAATTTGATTTGTCGACCAGCATCTTCGCCGACATGTACATGACTGCGTATCCGTTGCCGATGATGGAGTCAAGTTCTCTGTCCAGTCTTTTTCTGATCAGATCAGGCAGTGGTGAACCATATTTTTTTGCAGCATTTTTTTCACAGGTATTTCTCAGGATCTCCTCTGAATTCTCGATCTTGGGCGGGAATTTTCCGGAAGCGATCGGTGTCACATCATCTTCGATCATATCTGCGATCATGTTCGTATTTTCCACAACGATCTCGTATGCTTTTTCACTGTCAAGATAACAGAATTCCTCCAGCATTTCTTCAGTCGTACGTAAAAACAGCCCGTCTCCCGAATCTGCGTCATCATAATGCTGACCGGATTTTAACACCTTTCTGTATATGGCATCGTTTTCATCTATGTAATGCACGTCACATGTAGCACATACAGGTTTTCCCAATTCATCACCCAGAGCAACAACTTTTTTGTTCATTTTGATGATATCATCATCACTTGTTATATCAGCAAATTTATCTTCTCTGACGAGGAACTGATTGTTGATCAGAGGCATGATTTCAAGATAATCATAAAACTCTGCGATCTGTCTGAGCCTGTCATCATCGGCGCCGTCAACTATCGCACTGTAAAGCTCCCCTGCAACGCAGGCTGAACCTATGATAAGACCTTCTCTCAGCTCCGCTATGAGAGACTTCGGGAGCCTGGGTCTGTAATAAAAATAGTCTATATGAGATCTGGACACGAGTTCGTACAGATTTTTCATTCCCTGCTGATTTGCTGCAAGAATTATAATATGATTTGTTCTCGTTTCTTTGTGCCCGACAGTGCCATTTTTGTCATCGTAGACATAACCTTCCATTCCGTAAATCACTTTGATCCCGGACTTTTTGGCTGCCTTCATTGCATCCGGAAATGCCTGAACGACGCCATGGTCTGTTATCGCCACAGCCCTGTGACCCCAGTCTGCAGCCAGACTGACAAGTTTGTCCGGTTCACTGAGAGCATCCATATCACTCATCTTCGTATGCGCATGCAGCTCGACTCTTTTTACATCGGCATTATCCTGTTTAACTTTCTTTTTAGCTATATTGATACTCTTTGCACTCAGAACTGTCCTTCTGGCATACTGATCATATTCAACATTGCCTTTTACCTTCAGATACATATCCTCTTTGAACTTATCTCCGCAGGCATTCCACTTGTCTGCGTCATAAAATGCCTTGACAGGGATCGTGTTCTTCCCGTCATACAGAGCTGCTGTCAGCAATGTGTAATCTTTACCGAACTTTGTCTTGCCCGATTTTGTTTCTATATCAAATATGTCACCCTCAAGAATGACGCCTTTATCATCCTCTTTCGCGTCTGCGACCGGGACCGGGCTGCCTTCTATTACCTTTCCCAGCAGACAGACACCATCAAATTCAGCGGCTGAAGAGCCGGCACCCGGCGCATAACGGCGCTGCGGCACATAATTTGCAGCTTTGTCTTCAGCTGTCTTTTCCGCCTGCTTTGACAGCTCTTCGTCATATTCGAATGAGACGCTTACAGTATACCCGAACTCGTCCAGATAAGCCTGCTCAAAAGCCCTGGAAATACCGTTGTTCAGTTTTTCCAAATGCAGTTTAACAGGAACATTCAAAGTGATACTATTATCAGATATCACTACGTCATCCCTGACGACCGCATTGAGTATGCCTGAAGATTCCTTTTCAAACTGTGCGAACAGATATGGCAGGAATGTCAGCATTACTTCTCTGCGTGGCTGCTCCATATTTGTATAAGAAAAGGCGAAATTAACACTGTCAACACCTGGAAGATCATTCATTATAGTCTTTCCGGCCACATCGAGCGCCTCATAAGGCACGACAAAATTAGCCTTTACAAATATATTGAGAGCCCTGGAGTTTTTATCGATCTCGGCCTTAGCTATTTTGTATGCGTAACCTTCTTTTAAAAATTTATTAAACAAATCCATATTATTGTATATTTCTATTCTTTCTTTTTTATCAGTGATTCTGCAAATATAAGTCTTTCCTATAGTATAAAATCAATTATTTATATCTTTTCAGCTAATGAAACAAGTTCACCGATTATCTGATCTTCATCTGCCTTTTTTATTATCTTACCTTTCGCAAATATCAGTCCTTCACCGTCACCGCAGGCAACGCCAATATCAGCGCCCTTTGCTTCACCGGGACCGTTAACGGCGCATCCCATAACTGCAACAGTGATCGGAGGTTTACTGTCTTTGCTTCTCTTGTCGCCAACTTTCATAAGAGCCTTATCGACCTGTTCAGCTATGCTGACCAGATCAACTTTAGTTCTCCCGCATGTCGGACAGGAAACAAGATTTATTGCTTCTTTACGCATTCCTGCAGCTGAGAGTATCTTCTTTGCAGCTATGATCTCACTGACCGGATCCCCTGTCAGTGACACTCTCATAGTATCACCTATTCCGTCCATCAGCAGTGCGCCCAGTCCGACAGCAGATTTGATGATGCCGCTCTCACGCGTTCCTGCTTCAGTCACTCCAATGTGAAGAGGATATTCGCACTGACTGGAAATGAGTCTGTAAGCTTTTGTGTTCATGACTACATCTGATGATTTGATCGATACCACTATGTCATGAAAATTCATTTTTTCCAAAAGTTCCACATTTCTCAGCGCGCTCTCAACAAGACCTTCGGCGGTCACGCCTCTGTATTTTTCCAGAATATCCCTTTCAAGAGAGCCGGAATTCACTCCCACACGGATCGGGACGCCATGCTTTTTTGCCGCTTCAATCACTCTTGCCGTTTTTTCTGCCCCGCCGATATTTCCTGGATTGATCCTTATTTTGTCCGCACCTTTTTCCATCGCAGCTATGGCCAGTCTGTGATCGAAATGAATATCGGCGATCACAGGTATTCTTACTTCTTTTTTTACTGCGCCCAGACATTCAGCTGCCGTCATATCAGGGACAGTCAGCCGAACTATTTCACAGCCTGCATCTTCAAGTGCCCGGATCTGCTCAAGGATCGCATCGGGATCATGAGGATCCGTATTCGTCATCGACTGGATGCTTACAGGTGCACCGCCGCCTATTTCAACATTTCCGCAATAAACTTTTTTCGTCATATATTATTCTTCTCCACTTTAACAACAGGACATTACAGCTCCAGCTCATACATGATCATTGCCATTGTGACGATGCCTGCAGTTTCGGTTCTGAGGATCGTTTTGCCCAAAGTAACACATAAAGCATCTGTTTTTTTCAATTCTTCAGCCTCTGTGTCAGAAAAACCGCCTTCAGGCCCGATGATAACGGCACATGTTTTTAATGCGGTCTGTTTCTTGCTCTTACGGCCGTTTTTCATAACTCTGTCTGAGGCGATGCAGATATCTCTGAGGGCATCCTTTATAGTCGTTCCCTTTTCATTTTCATAAGGAAATACAACAACATCATAATTATCCAGAAGAGATATCATCTCAGCGAAACTCAGCTTATCAGAAATCTCAGGGATCACTCCGCGGCCGCACTGCTTTGAGGCTTCGCCTGCTATCTGCTGCATACGGGCAATCTTTTTATGATAAGTGCCGTTGTCTTTGACGACTGTCCTGTCCATGAACACAGGAACTATCCGGGCAATGCCCATTTCCGTCGTCTTTCTGACTATATCGTCCATCTTGCTGCCCTTGGGAACGCCCTGAAAGAGTGTGACCCGCAGGTCTGGCTCAGCTGCAAATCTCTGCTTGTCAGTTATAAGAAGACAGATCTGACCGTCTTCGATCCCGCTTATTTCACACTCATATTCCCATTCTGATTTATCCGAGACCGTCAGAGTATCGCCCTTTTTCATTCTCAGCACGCTGAGTATATGTTTTACATCGTTCTTGTCATCAATATATATGTATTTTTCACCTATAGATGCGGGATCAACGAAAAATCTACTCATAATGAGCTCCTATCGCACACCAGTCGCCTTCGGTCATAACATCATCTATTATAAAGCCCAGATCCTTCAGCGCAGTTTCGACCATTTCACATTTTTCTTTCAGTATACCGCTTGAAATAAATTTCCCGCCGGGCACCAGATGATCCTTCACACTGCCGGCCAGTTCAATGACGAGCTCAGCGATAATATTGGCAACCACCATATCAGCAGTATAGTCTATTCCCTTTGCAAGATCTCCTTTACGGATATTGATCACATCGGCCAGTCCGTTTTTTTCAACATTTTCCTTCGCAACTTCAACTGCAGTATCATCGATATCCACGCCCAGAACATTGGTGCATCCCATGAGTGCCGCCGCAATCGCAAGTATTCCCGAACCTGTGCCCACATCCAGGATCTTTTTGTTTTCGCAGCCGTACATTTCCAGGAGACGGGCACACATCGATGTCGTTTCATGAGCTCCTGTTCCAAAAGCCATCCCGGGATCAAGATCGATAACTTTGATATCCCCTCCCGGACGTTTTTCCCAACTGGGGATAACCGCGATATCATCTGTCAGCTTCAGTGACTTGAAATGCTCTTTGTATTTGTTTTTCCATTCTTCATCATCTTGTTCGGTAACAGTTGCATTTTCGAACTCACCTGCCAGATTTTCCGCTTCCTCCTTCGTCTCAAAAAAGACTATTACACGCGGCTCCTGCTCAAGTTCTTCCCTGACCAGCTCCGGATCGACAAAATCCCAGTTGTACTGACTCTGATTTTCTATGATGTCCTTAAGATCAGCCGGATCCTCGATCTGCATTGAGTATATGTCCATATCGATCAGTCTGGCGGTTGTCTTTTCAGTATCTTTTGTCGGTATTGTAACCATATAGTATTTCATATCTTTTCATCTTTCTCTTTTACAAAGCTCATACACCCTTCATATGCACAATATAATTATACTTATGCAGGATAAATATCGATCATCTCTTCACTCTCAACTGCAGCCTGAACCAGTGCCTCAACATCCATGCTGCTCTCGGATCTCTCGATCCTTTCGAGTCTCGGTCTGGTCAGCGGGTGTTTCGGCAAAAATACCGTGCAGCAGTCCTCATACGGTTCGATCGATTTTTCGTATGTCCCGATATCCTTGGCGATCTCGATGATGTCAGATTTATCCAAAGCGATCAGCGGACGCATCACTGGTATCTGAACACTGGCATCTGTTACAACGAGTGAATGTGATGTCTGAGAAGCGACCTGCCCCAGACTCTCTCCTGTGATCAGCATATCGCAGTCATTTCCTCTTGCTATCTTTTCGGCTGTCCTCATCATAAAACGTCTCAGCTGTATAGTCATTTCCTCCTCAGGACAGTTTTTTACGATCTGCTCCTGTATAGGCAGCATATTGATCACATGCATCTTGAATCTGCTGCAGTAAACAGCGAGGATGCCTGCCAGCTCCTCGACCTTTGCCTGAGCTCTTTCACTGGTATAAGGGTATGAGTGAAAATGGACAGCTTCGATCTGCATCCCGCGTTTTGCCATCATCCATGCAGCAACAGGAGAATCTATCCCGCCTGAAAGAAGAACCAGACCTTTCCCGTTCGTACCCAGGGGAAGTCCCCCGAATCCTGCGATCTTTTGCTGATATATATAAGCAGCATCATGTCTGACATTGATATATAAATAAACATCAGGATCATGGACATCGACTTTCAGTACTTTGCAGCCTTTGAGGACGCTGGCTCCGATTTGTCTTGAAATATCAGGCGATTTGACCGGAAATGATTTATCGGCACGCTTTGAATCGACCTTGAATGTCTTAATGCCTTTTTCTCTGATAAGCTCATTCATATATTCTACTGCGGCATCACCGATAGATTTCATATCAGGTTCTGTTTTCACCGCAGGACTGATCGAGTCAACGCCAAATACCTTTTTGATTTCTTTTATAATATCTTCTTTGGGGATCTCCTTCGGCGAATGGACAAATATCAGTCCTTCGCGTCTCACCACCTCAACGCCGGAGAATTTTTTCAGAAGCTTTCTGATCCTTTCAACCAGCATCCTTTCGAAATACGGCTTGTTCTGTCCTTTCAGCGCCACTTCACCGACTCTGACTATAAAAATGTTTTTTTCGTTATTGCTACTGTTCATTTTTCCTGTTACTCATCATATATTTATTAAAATTAGCTTCTCAGTTTTTTGACAACTCTCAAAGAAAAGAATCGATTTTTTCAATTCATTTTTTATTGATCCATTCAGCTTTTATCTGAAAGATCCCAGCAGCCGAAACCTGTCGACAGCATTTTTTACTTTTTCGATCACATAATCCATTTCATCAATGGAATTGAATCTCCCAAAACTGAATCTTATCGCTCCGGTGATTTCTTCATCCGACAGCCCCATTGCCTTCAGAACGTGCGAACCTCCGCCGTGGTTGGATGAACAGGCAGAACCGGTTGAAACATATATGCCATCCTGTTCAAGAGTATGAAGGATCACTTCCCCTCTGGTCCCGAGAAACGATATATTAAGAACGCTGGGGCAGGAATTCTCCGGGCTGTTGATTCTAATATCTTTTACGCCTGCAACTATTCCTGCCAGCAGTTTGTCTCTCAATTTTGCTATTTCATTTTCTTTGGCTGACATGTTCTTCGATATCATCTCAGCGGCCAGTCCGAACCCTGCTATAACAGGCAGATTCTCTGTTCCCGGTCTGATATCCTTTTCCTGACCACCGCCGAACAATAATGGTTTTATGTTAATTCCGCTTCGGTTTATCAAAGCGCCGCTTCCCATAGGACCATGGATCTTGTGTCCGCTTACGCTGATCAGATCGATACCTTGCAAAGGCAGAGGCAGCTTGCCAAAGCTCTGAACGCAGTCGACATGCATTACAGCATTCTTCTTTAAAGCAGCCATCTCCTCAACAGGCTGGATAGTACCGCTCTCATTATTCACATGCATGCATGAGATCAGGATCGTATCGTCAGTCATCGCATCTTTGAACTGATCCATTAAAACACGGCCTTCACCGTCAACATCAAGATAAACAGCTTCATACCCTTCTTCTTCCAGCTTTTTAAATGCCTGAAGAACTGCCGGATGTTCAATCTTCGTCGTTATGATCCTTTTCCCTTTTCTCTTCATGCTGTGAGCAGAGCCTATTATTGCCAGATCATCAGCCTCCGTGCCACCCGACGTGAATGTAACGTTTTCAGGATCACAGCATGCAGCATCAGCGATCTGGTTTCTCGCTTTTTTAAGGGCCTTTTCTGCGACCAGACCCATGTGATGCAGCGAAGACGGGTTGCCATAGTCTTCTTTCATATATCTGACGACAATATCCGTTACTTCGTCAAACGGTCTCGTAGTTGCACTATTATCTAAATACACTTCCATTCTTTTCACCTTATTCTGTTTTTTTTCTGTTGCGGTTTATTTGTTTTATAAGCGAAAACGCTGTAAATGTTCATATCCGCGAGAGATAGTTAAAGGGACGAACAAGGTCCGCCCCTTTCATTTAACATTTTTATTTCGCATAATCGACCGCTCTGGTCTCTCTTACGATATTTACTTTTATCTGACCCGGATAATCCAGTTCATCCTCGACCTTTTTAGCGATTTCTCTTGCCAGCATCGGCATCTCTGCATCGGATATCTTGTCAGGCTGAGCGATGACTCTGATCTCACGGCCGGCCTGGATCGCAAACGACTTATCAACACCAGGTATGTTGTTTGCTATCTCTTCAAGCTGCTGCAGTCTCTTGACATATGTTTCAAGAGTTTCACGTCTGGCACCCGGTCTTGCTGCCGAAAGAGCATCTGCAGCTGCTATAAGAACAGCCTCAAGGCTCTTTGGCTCATAGTCTCCATGATGAGCCGCCATAGCATCTATGACATTCTGGTTTTCTTTGTATTTTTTCAATACTTCGATGCCCAGATCGACGTGTGTGCCTTCTTTATCATGATCGATAGCCTTGCCAATATCATGCAACAATCCGGCACGTTTTGCCAGCCTTGTATCCATTCCCAGCTCTCCGGCCATCAGTCCGGCAAGGTGAGAAACCTCTTCTGAATGTTTCAGAACGTTTTGTCCGTATGAAGTTCTGTATTTCAATCTTCCAAGGAGTTTAACCAGTTCAGGATGCAGATTGTGTATTCCCACATTGTACATTGTCTGCTCTCCGGCCTCCTTGATGGAAGCATTGACTTCTTTTTCGGCTTTTTTTACTGTTTCCTCTATTCTTGCAGGATGGATCCTTCCATCCACAATCAGTTTTTCCAGGGCTATTCTGGCTATTTCTCTTCTGACAGGATCGAATCCCGACAGAATCACCGCTTCGGGCGTATCGTCTATTATAAGCTCGATCCCCGTTGCATTTTCGATTGCTCTGATATTTCTTCCCTCACGTCCGATAATACGGCCTTTCATTTCCTCATTAGGAAGATTTACAACTGATACTGTACTTTCGGCCACATGATCGGCCGCACATCTCTGGATGGCGCCAACGATGATCTCTTTGGCTCTTTTTTCAGCTTCGTCTTTTGCTTCGGACTCAATATCTCTGATGAGCTGTGAAGCTTCGACTCTGATCTCGCTTTCCACCTGCTGCAAAAGTATTTCTTTTGCCTCATCCCGCGTGTAACCTGAAATCTTTTCAAGTTCTGCGACTTGCTTTTGATGAAGTTCGTCAAGATCCTTCTGTTTTCTGGTTATATTCTGTTCTTTTGCTGTAATGCTTTGTTCTTTTCTTTCTATATTGTCTAATTTCTTGTCTATCGATTCTTCTTTCTGATTTAATCGATTTTCCGTTTTTGATAGCTCATTTCTTCTGGATTTAATCTCTTTTTCAGCTTCGTCTTTATATTTCAGCGCGTCTTCTTTTGCCTTGAGCGCGATTTCCTTTTTTATATTCTCCGCTTTGTTTTCAGCATCCAGTATCAAATTCTTAGCTGTCTGTTCTGCTCCGCCGATCGTCTTTTCGCCAAGCGTTTTTCTGATTATATATCCGGCCAGAATGCCGATCACAAGGCAAATGATACCGACGATTATTGCTAAAACTGTGTCTGTCATATAATCAACACCTCCTTTCAATAGTTGTAATCTTATATTGACATACGATTATTGA
>CADCRD010000110.1 GCA_902803725.1 uncultured Eubacteriales bacterium | reverse complement strand
CACCGGCAACATCCGCAAATAATATCGATCAGACTATTTTATTTTGTTTTTTATAATATCAAGACGTTCTTCGACTTTTGCCAGCATGTCTTTGTAATTTGCCAGTTTGTCTTTTTCCTGCTGTATCTTCGCCTCAGGCGCCTTGCTGATGAATCCCTCGTTCGAGAGCATCTTTTCGCCGCGCTTTACCTCGCCTTCCAGTTTTTTCTTTTCCCTGGTCAGGCGTTCCAGTTCAGCTTCAAAATCCACGAGCTCATCCAGCGGGATATGTACTTCGGCTTCTGTTATGACAGCGCTCATTACATCTGCCGGTACGTCTGCCTTATCATTTGTAAGCGTTATCTCGGTGATGTTGGCAAGATTCATTATATATCTTTCACCGGCTGCGATCTGACCGGCAGCATCTCCCTCTGCGAGGATGACAGCTGTAAGCTTTCTTCCCGGTGACGCTTCGGCTTCTGCGCGGATATTTCTGATAGCCTTTATGACTTCCATTGCCTTTTCAATGACTGACGATTCCTTCTCATAGCATTTTGAATCGTCATATACAGGCCATGATTCAGCTATCAGGAAACCGTCTTTTCCGGGCAGGAACTTCCAGATCTCTTCTGTTATGAACGGCATATAGGGATGCAGCAGCTTCAGGAGGTCTTTGAGGACGCTTACGAGAACTGCTCTGCATACAGCCTTATCTTCCTCATCATCACCATACAGTCTGCTTTTTACAAGTTCTATATACCAGTCGCAGTACTCATTCCAGATAACATCATGAACTTTTGTGCCTGCCATTCCGAACTCAAAACGATCCATGTCGTGTGTGACATTCTTTACGGCTTCGTTTACACGGGCTATCATCCATTTATCTTCGTCTCTGAATGCTGCCTGAACATCTGCACTGTCAATATCGGCCAGCGGCAGCATTTCACCGTTTTCATCCTGAAGATTCATAATAACGAACCTCGAAGCGTTCCACAGTTTATTTGCAAAATTCCTGGCAGCCTCAACCCTTTCGTACTGGAATCTCATGTCATTTCCCGGGCTGATACCTGTGATCAGCATGAATCTTAAGGCATCCGCGCCATACTGCTCTATTACTTCA
The DNA here is from genome assembly GCA_902803725.1 of uncultured Eubacteriales bacterium. Taxonomy (GTDB): domain Bacteria; phylum Bacillota; class Clostridia; order Peptostreptococcales; family Anaerovoracaceae; genus UBA3738. The sequence goes on along the minus strand of CADCRD010000110.1, from coordinate 2,388 downwards.
AGAGGATCGATACCGTTACCCAGGGATTTGCTCATTTTTCTGCCCTGAGCATCACGAACCAGACCGTGAACATAAACGTATTCGAAAGCCTCTTCATCCATCGCATCGATCGCCGTAAATATCATTCTCGCTATCCAGAAAAAGATTATGTCGTATCCTGTTACCATGACCGATGTCGGATGGAAATATTTCAGGTCTTCTGTATCATCAGGCCAGCCTAATGTTGAGAATGTCCACAGTGCTGATGAGAACCATGTATCCAGAACATCTTCGTCCTGCGTGAAGTGAGTGCAGCCGCACTTCGGACATTTGTCCGGAGTATCAGCAGCAACTACCGTCTCGCCGCATTCTTCACAATAGTAAGCGGGTATTCTGTGACCCCACCACAGCTGACGGGAAATGCACCAGTCTCTGATGTTTTCCATCCAGTGCATGTATGTCTTTGAAAATCTTTCCGGCACGAATTTTATCGTTCCGTTCTTTACGATCTCAATGGCCGGCTCTGCCAGCGGCTTCATCTTTACGAACCACTGATCTGACATCATAGGCTCAACTTCCGTTCCGCAGCGGTAGCACTTTCCTGAAGGGATCGTCATCTCCTCGACTTTTATCAGATACCCTGCCTCTTCAAGATCCTTTACGAATGTTCTGCGGCATTCGTATCTGTCCATACCGGCATACTTTCCTGCCAGTTCATTCATCGTTCCGTCTTCGTTTATGCATGATGGCATCGGCAGATCATGACGCAAGCCTACTTCAAAGTCATTCATATCGTGAGCAGGGGTGATCTTTACCGCGCCTGTTCCCTTTTCAGGATCCGGATATTCGTCAGCGATAACCGGGATCTCCTTGTTCAGCAGAGGGATGATCACCTTTTTGCCGACCATATCCTTGTATCTTTCGTCACTGGGATGAACGGCAACAGCTTCATCGCCGAATATAGTCTCCGGTCTTGATGTTGCGATCTCGATCCCTTCTCCACCGTCTGCACCGGGATAACGGAAATACCAATAGCTGCCAGTCTTGTCTTCGTGTTCAACTTCGATATCAGAAAGCACAGAGCCGCAGTCAGGACACCAGTTGATCAGTCTGTTTCCTTTATATATCAGGCCTTTGTCATAAAGCCTGATGAAGAATGCCTTTACAGCCTTGCTGCACTGCTCGTCCATTGTGAATCTTTCACGATCCCAGTCACAGGAATCACCAAGCTTGCGGCACTGTTTTGTTATACGGCCGCCGTATTCATCCTTCCATGCCCATGCATGTTTTAAGAATTCCTCTCTTCCGATGTCGTTCTTATCGATCCCTTCATCTTTAAGTTTCTGAACTACCTTGACCTCTGTTGCGATGCTGGCATGGTCTGAACCGGGAAGCCACAGCGCGCTGTATCCCTGCATCCTCTTCCACCGTATCTGAACATCCTGAATGGTGTGATCCAGAGCGTGCCCCATATGAAGCTGCCCTGTGATATTCGGAGGCGGCATTACAATAGTAAATGGTTTTTTATCGGGGTCACGATAAGCCTTAAAGCATCCGTTTTCTTCCCATTCATTGTAGATCCTCTTTTCAAAATCTTTTGGATCGTAAGTCTTTTCCAGATTTCTGATCATTTCATCTTTCTCCTTACTCTGTCTGCTATAAAAAATCCGCCCTTATCCAAAGGACGGAACATATCCGCGGTACCACCTTTGTTCCGCACACCGTCAGCCGCAGGGAAATACGGCCTGGCGCGCAGCGCTCGTTTTTTAAGGACGTGGGCTCCAAAGCGACCTTCACACAGCGTCTGCCTAAAACCTCTCAGCTGCCGCACGCCTGCCCTGATGCATCTTCGCACCGGACCTGTGCAAGCCGGTTTTTTCTCTGTATGGTCACAACCATGCTACTGCTCTTTATCAGCACCCTATTCAAAGTATAAAGGTATTGTATTTTTTTTAGCATGCCATGTCAAGACCGGCATTGAAAAAATGGCATTTTCATATTTGCCGTCAAAAAACCTCAGGCTCCTGCGGAATGATCAAAGCAGCTATCAGATATGCGATTATACCTGCTCCGCCGATGAGGATGAAAACTGTCAGCCCCAGTCTTGTTATTGTCGGGTCCAGATCATAATATTCCGCCATGCCTCCGCATACCCCGGCCGCAACTCTGTTCCGGCGCGACCGGGTCAGTCTTTTTTTACGAACTCACCCTGCGTTTCTTCTCCAACAATGCTGATCTTAAGTCCGCCTCTGCCGGTATTTCTGGTTCCTGTGCCGTGACCTGTTCTGATCACGCGTCCCAGGTCACGTCCGTCCGTCTTCTTTGCTCCTATGCCGATCAGGACACCCAGACCGCTGGGAGTTACCATCTCCATATCGATATGCTCTGTCACGAATTCATAATCACACT